>JBBSFP010000194.1:0-5845 GCA_038238625.1 Tepidisphaerales bacterium | reverse complement strand
GGGCTTCAGTCATCGTCGGGTTGCACGGATCGCGGAGAAGCTGAATAATCGCCCGCGTAAATGTCTCAACTACCGAACCCCGGCCGAAGTCCTAGGCCCAGTGTTGCAACTCTAATTTGAATTCTCGAATCCATTGTTCGAGTATCAGTGATGTCCCCGTTCTTCGCGTGACTTCGGAGCGGTAGACGCGGCGTCTCCATATGCCTTTGTCATCCGAATATCAGTGCTGCCCGATATGCCTTTCTAGTCTACCTCGCCGCAAATAATCATACATAAACAATTCGGCTATATACTGCTCCTATTCCAACAGGAGCGAAGATGCGAGTGGCCCCGAACGTGGCGATTGACGAGGAACAACGACGCGAACTGCTCGCCTTGGCGCGCTCCCGCACGACCCAGGTTCGGGTGGCGCAGCGGGCGATGATCGTGTTGCGGGCCGCCGAGGGGTGGCAGGACCAACGCATCGCCGCGGAGCTGGGCTGCGGACGGCATTGCGTCGCGCAGTGGCGTCGGCGCTTTTTGGATTCTGGCGTGGCCGGGCTGCTCAAGGACAGGCCGCGCGGCGGAAGGCCATCGCCGCGGCAGCAAGAGGTGACGCAACGGATCGTCGAACTGACCACCAGCCAGCAGCCTGAGGAAGCGACGCACTGGAGCAGCGCGTTGATGGCCCGACGCGTGGGCGTCAGCGGCTCAACGGTGCTGCGCGTGTGGCGGGCCCACGGCCTCAAACCGCATTTGTCGACGACGTTCAAGGTCTCCAACGATCCGCGGTTCGCTCATAAGCTGGAGGAGGTCGTGGGGCTGTACCTCAATCCGCCGGAGCACGCGATTGTCCTCAGTTGCGACGAGAAGAGCCAGATCCAGGCCTTGGATCGCAGCCAGCCGGGCCTGCCCCTGAGGAAGGGCCGGGCCGGCACGATGACCCACGACTACGTTCGCCACGGCACGACCACTCTGTTCGCGGCGTTGAACACCGCTGACGGGACCGTGATTACGCACCAGGACAAACGCCACCGCCACCAGGAGTGGCTGGCGTTCCTGGAGCAAATCGACCGGCACACACCGGCGGACCGGGAACTGCACCTGATCTGCGACAACTACGCCACGCACAAGCACGCCAGGGTCCGCAAGTGGCTGTCCAAGCGACCGCGCTTCCATGTCCACTTCACCCCGACCAGTGCCAGTTGGCTCAACATGGTCGAGCGCTTCTTCCGCGATCTGACTCAACGCGAATTGCGTCGCGGCGTCTTCACCAGCGTCGACCAACTGTCGGCGGTCCTCACCGACTACGTCGTGCATCACAATCAAAGCCCCAAACCCTTCATCTGGACCGCCAAGGCCAGCGATATCCTCGAAAAGGTGAAGCGGGCCAGGGCAACCTTGGATAAGGTGGCTACAGGCTGACGAGGGAGACTAGGCAGAAAAGTAGTGGGTCGAAACAGAGCTAAATGGCACCCCTTCTTGCCATCCGCTTTCCCCCCACCGCAGACCGTCGCGTACCGAAACAGTACTTCCTACTTCGCCTTCGCGCCCTTTTCATAGTTTGAGGCAATCGATTAGTCGGGATTTTTGTCCGCGATGCGGACTATGCGGCTCACAGCATCGATTGGCTCGGATCATCAAATTCCAGGTTAACTAACGACCATCGACCAAAACTTCCGACCTCCGTGGGGGTGAGTGTGATGAGGTTCAAAATGTCTGCCTGAATCGCCTCGGGAAGCTGCGCGAGCAGCGGTTCGACCAAGGCATCGCGCTGCTCGTGCGACAAGCCCTCGAATTGCGAATCGATCACTCGCACGCGGATGGAGGCAGAGTTGTACCGGTACGCATCAGAATGAGGAAACTGCTTGCGCAGCAATTCTTCAACCTGCCGGGTTTCAACGGTCCGCATGGAATGCCAGGGGGGACTGGTTGCTTGGCTCATGGCAATTTTCCTTCGACCCAATCATATGCATCTTTTGCCGTTTTGAGAAATCCACGTGCCTCACCAGTATTGACACGCCCTGATTGATAGCGCAAGTCGGGAGACCATCCATACCGGCGAAATCCCCTTGCAAGAGGTAATGGAATGGGTTCGTTCAATTGTTTGAGGATAGACGCCAGTTTTTCAAGCTGATGCACGCGAATTTGCCTGAGCATGTCATTCCGATCGGTCTCGAGCGTCAAATGAAGAATCAGCGATTTAAGGGCGCACTCGATTGCATAACCTCCTAAATACATCGCATCGAGCGTGTACTTGTGTTCCAGCAGAAAATCCGCTGTTGTGAGCCGCTGCAGAGCAGCCCGCCGAAAATCTCTACTGGACGATGCCATGCAAAATCGTGTTGTCAAAATTTCAACGGTCAATTATTGAGTGTCGCGTTGATTAGTGCAACGCCCGGGACGCGTAGATGCCTGCTTGTGGGTCCGTCAGGTTGCTCATAGAATTTTTGCTTCATCGTTGCATCGAATTCCTGGCCAGAACTGTTTGCTTTTCAATTCACCCATGCCATCCACACAAAATCCCTTCGGCGCTTCGGCGAAGTTGTCAACCAAGTCGGGCGCGGTGCAAATCTATAGGCTTCAGAAATTGGCTGAGCAGGGCCTGGCTGATCTGGACGCGTTGCCATTTTCGATCAAGGTTTTGCTGGAAAGCTGCTTGCGCAATGTGGACCAGTTTCAGGTGACTGATGCGGATGTCACGCGGTTAGCGAAGTGGAGCGGTCAGAGCGAGTCGACCACGGAGCTGCCATTCAAGCCGGCGCGGGTGATCCTGCAGGATTTCACCGGGGTGCCGGCGGTGGTGGATTTGGCGGCGATGCGTAGTGCTGTTAAACGGGCAGGGGGTAATCCGCAGCGGATTAACCCGCTGGTGCCGGTTGATCTGGTGATCGATCACAGCGTACAGGTGGATTATTTTGGCGGTCCCAATTCGTTGCATGAAAACGTGGAGAAAGAGTTCGAGCGTAATCGTGAGCGATACGAGTTTTTGAAATGGGGCCAGAAGGCGTTTGCGAATTTCAGAGTAGTTCCCCCGTCGATGGGGATCGTGCACCAGGTGAATCTGGAATACCTCGCGAGCGTGGTGACGGTGCGTGATGGGGTGGCACTGCCTGATAGCCTGGTGGGCACGGATTCGCATACGACGATGATCAACGGTCTGGGCGTGGTGGGGTGGGGAGTGGGGGGCATTGAGGCCGAAGCGTGCATGTTGGGTCAGCCGATTTACATGGTGACGCCGCAGGTGGTGGGGATGAAGATTGTCGGCCGATTGCCGGAAGGGGCGACGGCGACCGACGTGGTGTTGACGGTGACGCAGATTTTGCGGAGTCATGGGGTGGTGGAAAAGTTCGTGGAATTTTTTGGCGAGGGGTTGTCGACCATGACAGTGGCCGACCGCGCTACCATCGCCAACATGGCTCCGGAATACGGGGCGACGATGGGCTTTTTCCCGGTGGATGAGCAGTCGCTCGAGTATTTGCGGCTCACGGGTCGTGCTGCTGAGCATATCGATCTGGTGGAGCGTTATTGCAAGGAGCAGGGGCTGTGGCGGCAGCAAGAAGCCCAACCCAAGTTCAGCGAAGAATTGCAACTGGATTTGGCGTCGGTGGTGCCGAGTGTCGCGGGTCCGCGCAGGCCGCAGGATCGTATGGAATTGCGTGGTGTGAAGCAGTCATTTCGATCGGCGATGGCGGATGTGTTTAAGAAACCGATGGGCGAATCGGTGACGCCACGGTTAGATCGTTGGTCGGCCGAGGCGCCGGTGGGGGGGCTGCAGAGCAGCGTGCAGCAGGCCAAGGATCATGGCTCGACGATGACGCCTAGCTCGTCCGGTTCTGAAGATGCGCACGAGGCGGGCATTTCGCAGGGGATCAAGCAGCAGCCTGCCTCCGCCAATGCCCTGGTGGATGATCATTGGATGAAACTGACGCACGGGGATGTGGTGATCGCGGCGATCACCAGTTGCACGAACACCAGCAATCCATCGGTCATGATTACCGCTGGCCTGCTGGCGAAGAAGGCGGTTGAGCATGGGCTGCGCGTCAAGCCGTATGTGAAGACAAGCCTTTCACCCGGTAGCCGGGTGGTGACTGAGTATTTCGATAAGGCCGGCTTGAGCACCTACCTGGATCAGCTGGGTTTTCAGACGACGGGTTATGGTTGCATGACCTGCATTGGCAACAGCGGCCCGCTGCCTGAGGCGATTGCCAACGCGGTGGATCGTGCCGATCTGGTGGTGGCGGCGGTGCTCTCGGGCAATCGCAATTTTGAAGGGCGAATCAATCCGCATGTGAAGGCCAATTATCTGGCCAGCCCGCCGCTGGTGATAGCCTTTGCGTTGGCGGGCACGATGGACATCAACATCATGGATGAACCGATCGCGCGCAACGACAAGGGTAAGGAAATTTATTTGCGCGATATCTGGCCCACGCAGCGGGAGGTGCAGGAGACAGTGGCGGCGTGTATTTCGCCTGAGATGTTTACCCGTCAATACGGCAACGTCGACAATGGCAATGCGGAGTGGAATGCCATTCCTGTGCATGGGGGCGAGCTGTTTGCGTGGAATGCCAAGAGCACCTACATCCAGGAGCCGCCTTTTTTTGAAGACTTAAAAACCCAGCGCGCGGTGCAGCCGATCAAGGGCGCGCGGGTGCTGGTGATGGTGGGTGATTCGGTGACCACTGACCACATTTCTCCAGCCGGTTCGATTAAAAAAGATTCACCCGCTGGTCAATATCTGATCGCCAGCGGGGTGCAGGCGGTGGATTTTAATAGCTACGGCGCGCGGCGTGGTAACGACCGTGTAATGACCCGAGGCACGTTTGCCAATATCCGCCTCAAAAACCTGCTGGCCCCTAAAACCGAAGGTGGCTTTACCCGACACTTGCCCGATGGCGCGGGGATGTCGATCTACGATGCTTCCATGCAATACCAGAAGGATGGGGTTCCGCTGATTGTGCTGGCAGGCAAGGATTACGGCATGGGCTCCAGCCGCGACTGGGCGGCCAAGGGAACCATGCTGCTGGGTGTGAAGGCGGTCATCGCCGAAAGCTATGAGCGGATCCACCGCAGCAACCTGGTGGGTATGGGTGTGCTGCCGCTGCAATTTCAGAAAGGGCAGCATCGCGCATCGCTGGAACTGAGCGGCGAGGGGGTTTTCGAAATCGACGTAAACGAATCGCTCAAGCCCATGCAGGATCTGAAGGTGCGCTGCGTTGAACCCGATGGCAAAACCATCGAATTCACCGTCACCTGCCGCATCGATACACCGGTCGAAATTGATTACTACCGCAACGGCGGAATCCTGCAGACGGTGTTGCGGAAGATGATATAAACGCCTTCTTACGAAATTGGCGATGCGAAGGCTGCCGTCACTCGTTAGCATGTTTACATAGTCCGTTGAACCACGCGTTACCTGGATGTTTTTAATTCCGGAATGAGGCTTCCAATGCACTGCGTGCGAACCTTGATTGCTTTCACGGCGATTTTTTGCATGGGCTTTGCGGCAACCCTTCACGCGCAGCCTGCCACCGATAAAGCCGGGGACGAATCTTTGCAAAAACTTCAGGGAGAATGGCAACTTGTATCGGCGACGATCGATGGAGATGAGGTGCCTGCGGAGGTGGTGAAGGACATGTCGGTCCTCATTGATAAAGACAAGATCACGAGCAAAAAAGGAGGAACGGGAGAAGAGGGCAGCTTAAAGATCGACGCCGCAAAGACTCCCGCCACGCTGGACATCACCGACAAGCAGGGCAAGATCAACGCGGGGATCTATAAGCTGGAAGGGGACAAACTCATGCTTTGCGTTTCGATGGGCACCGGCACCGAGCATCCCGCCGAGTTCAAGTCGGTCAAGGGGAGC
>JBBSFP010000193.1:0-5853 GCA_038238625.1 Tepidisphaerales bacterium | reverse complement strand
GGCACATGGCGCGCGATCCAAAAGACAGCGATGTCGCCATCGGATAGAAGAAGACCTAAGCGCCTAGCAGCCATCGCCCGCTACTGGCTGAATTCCCCAGTGCAACCAGTGCCCCCACTGGCTGGGAATCTTTGCTTCACAAGCCAGCCGTCATAAACGGATTGAGCGCGCCAGCGCTGTGCGGCGGGGAGTAAATTGCGTAAAGTTTTCGGTGAATTGCGGTTCACAATTTCGCAAACGTGGGTACGCTGCTGGCTCTCGCCATCTCGGGCCGCGAAATTTTGGTGGCTGGGCGGATCAGTAAAGCATCATGAAATTAGTGGTCACCATTCCCGCGCTCAATGAAGAGAAGACGATCGCGCAGGTGGTGCAGGGCGTGCCGCGCGATATTCCCGGTATCAGCCAGACCGAAGTGATTGTCATCAACGATGGCAGCACCGATGCGACCGCCGAGCTTGCAAAAACAGCCGGGGCCCTGGTGATCAATCTGAAAGGCGGGGGGGGGCTTGGCATGGTCTTTAAAACCGGGCTTGAACGCGCCATGCGCCGCGGGGCCGACATCATGGTGAACATTGACGGGGATGGACAGTTTAATCCCGATGACATTCGCAAACTCATCGCGCCCCTGCTGAAAGACGAAGCGGATTTTGTCACCTGCACCCGCTTTGCCGACCCGGCGCTGCGCCCGCAGATGCCTGCCACCAAATACATGGGCAACCAGATCGTCACACGCATGATCAACTGGATATGCGGCGGGACGCACTTCACCGATGTCTCATGCGGGTTTCGCGCTTTCACGCGCGAGGCGGCCTATCGGTTAACGCTCTTTGGGCGCTTCACCTACACGCAGGAATGTTTCATCGACCTGTTTTCCAAGGGCGTGCGCATGGCGGAGGTGCCGCTGCGCGTGCGCGGGGTCCGCGAGCATGGCAAGAGCCGCATAGCCTCCAGCATTTTCAAGTATGCGACCAACAGTTTTCCGATCATTGTGCGGGCCATGCGCGACATTCAGCCGCTGAAATTTTTCGGCGGCATCGGACTGCTGCTGCTGACGTTTGGCTTACTGATGTTTGGATTCGTGGGGGGCTGGTACGTCTTTGCCACGACCGAGACCACCCGCAATGGCCACATCGAGATCCTGCACAAGACTTCCCCTTTCACCAGCTTCATCCCCATTGCCGGCGTGATCGTGGTGCTGGCGGTGTTGATGGGGGCGCTGGCGTTGCTGGCGGACATGCTGGGCCGGCATCGGCGAATAACCGAAGAACTGCTGTACCTGGCGCGGCGGCGGATTTATTCCACCCGCCGTGCGGCAAAGGTGGCGCTGCCTCCCTTGCATGATGATGGCACCCTTCCGCAGCAGCCAACGACGCTGACGCTGCATGATTCGTGGTCATTGCCGGCGATGCGCGCGGTTCCGCCTGAGGCGCTTGAAACTTCGCGCGAAGCTTCGCGTGAAAGCGCGCGCGGATCATCGCTTGAGCAGTCCCGCGAATCACTGCACAACTCGGTGCATAACCTGGGTTGATGCGTGCCACTGCGCGTGCTTTTTTTAACCACGACCTATCCCCTGAAACCCGGGGATGGCACACCCGCCTTTGTCGCCGACCTGGCCCGGCATCTCGCCAAAAATCCCGCCCTGCAAATCAAGGTTTTGGCGCCGCATCATGGCGGTGCCGCAAAACATGAGCTGCGCGATGGCGTACGCATCGAGCGCTTCCAATACACGCTGAACCCATATCGCCAATGCGTGGCCTACGGGGGGGGGATTCCGGACAACCTGAAAAATCTGCCGCAAGCTAAATGGCAACTGCCCGGTTTCTTCGCCGCAATGGTGGCGGCGGTGGGACGGTCGCTGGATGGCTGCGATCTGATCCACGCCCATTGGGTGGAGCCGGCTTTTCTGGCGACGCTGGCAAACACCTTTCATCGGCGGCCGCTGGTGGTGAGCGTACACTCCTTAAAACCACGCCCCACACCGATGAGCCGATGGGCCCATCGCCTGGCGCTGGGGCAAGCCGATCGTGTGCTGTTCAACAGCCAATACACGCAGCGCGAAGCCGCGGGTCACGCATACCGCTGCCGGGGGCAGGTGATTTACCAGGGGTTTGACCCGGTGATGTTCGCATCCGGCGAAACCATGGATGTCTGGCGAAATCGGCTGGGCATCGAGGCGGGTTCAAAGCTGCTGGTGGCGATCGGGCGCATGATTCCGGTGAAGGGGCTGGAGATTCTGGCGGGCGCGGCGGATGCCATCCTGCGCGATCGCCCGGATTGGCACCTGATTATCGTGGGCGATGGGCCGCGACGGGCGGCGATTCAATCGATTGTCGATGGTTCATTGACGCAATCCCGAATCCACCTGACGGGTACGCTCGCGCGGGCGGAGGTAGCTGGGCTATTGCGCGAGGCGGATTTGTTTGTGAACCCCGGGATCGTTGATACCGGTGGCCGCGCCGAGGGCCTGGGGCTGACCACGATCGAAGCCGCCGCCAGCGGTCTGGCGACGGTGGGCAGCCGCTGCGGGGGGATTGTGGAGACGATCCGCGACGGCCTCACCGGCCTGCTGGTGCAACCGAATAACGCCGGGCAGTTGGTCAGCGCACTACACGAGTTGATGGATGATGCAGCGCAGCGGCAGCGCCTGGGCACGGCCGCGCGAAACTGGGCATACCAGACGTTCACCTGGCCCACGCTGGCCGAGCAGGTGAGCGAAGTTTACCGCGAGGTGGCTAACCTACGCTGGGCCAGGCGAGACCCGGATACTCGTCTGCATCGCGTCCGTGATATCCGAAACTATGAATCGATATACCCCAGCAATTGATCCACCAAGTCAGGGTAATTAAAACGTTCGATGTGATAGTCAATATCGGGGAGCATCGGCTTGCGCATCACATCTCGTATTGCATCAGCCATGGCCTGAGCCGTGGGCTGCACATAGAGTCCCTCGTCGCCCAGCATATCGCCCACGGCACCGATGCGGGAGGTAATCACCGGGCGGCGCACCTGGGCATAGGCCAGCGTCTTACTCGGGCAGCGCGATTGATTCCCCGGGGTGTCGCGAATGGGAAAGAGCAACACGTGCGCATGACGCAAGTATTGCCACATATTTTCTTCCGGCTGGTAGCCTAATAAATTCACATTGTCTAATTTATGCTGATTAACATAGTCTTGCCACATCGCTTGATTCCCCCCGACGAACGTGAATGCCGGCTTATCGCCGGCCTCGGCCAGCAGGCGCACAGCATCCATCATCAAGTCAATATCCCAAAGCGGATGCATCGATCCCATGTAAACCGCATTCGGTTTTTCATAGGGATTCGGCCCATCGGCAAATGGGGGTAAATAGAGCCCGAAAGGGAGATACAACGAATCTCTGTGCCATTTCTGTTTAACCAGGTGTTGCAGATAGTGGGTGGTGACCACGATTTTATCCGCGCGAAGCGCCGTCCAGTTCGCATAAAGCACTTCCAACTGGTGCTGTTTCCAGGGCATTTCCTTCAGAAAGTAGGGTTCATCCCAATCGAGCACGACACGGGTATGCGACGATTTAACCAGCGCGGCAAAGGTACGAAAATTAGGGTCTTTGATATGCAGGAAATCGGGCCGAAGCTTTCGCAGGATCTTTCGCCGCCCGGGGAGTTGTCCGATGCCGCGCGGTGCGGGCACGAAGGCCACCTCGGCCCCTGCGGCAATGCCCAGACCGGCGTGATTTTCGGGATAATCATCGACCAGGTAGGTGATCTTGATCCCCCGCCGCAACATTTCCGCACCCAACTGGCGGGCACGAATGTGGGCCGGGTTTATCCCCCATCGGCCGAAGCTCAAAAAAGCATAATGGCGGATGGGCATCGGGATATGATCGAGAGGGGTGAGTAAAATTTCAAGGCGATGCCCATGGCCCAGCGATTGCCCGGCTGCCGCTGCCGCCAGGCGATTGCGAAGCTCATGGCTGGGGCGACTTACAGTTTTCCGCTGTCATAGGCCTCGCGCTCGAAGGGGTTATCCCGGTAGGCATGGCGTCCACGAAGAGCCGCATAGACCGACCCCAGCAGATAGGCGGGTACGAACAGAGGTCCCCAGCGCTCGGTCTGGCGAACATGCACGCGTTCATGGCTGCGCGTGGCTTGCAGGCATTGCTGGTCGCGGCCCAGCACCACATGGCCGAGCGTCATCGCCGAGGCCCCGCCCGGCAGCAAGGTGCAGTGCCTCAGGAACAACGCCGTCAGGCCGCCGTAGATTTCCATCACCCCATCCACCCACTGCACGCCGCCCCCGCTGGCGAGCGTGGGGATCAGGAACCCCAGCCCCAGCGCGCTGGTGGGGAACGCCCAAATATAGCGAAGCGCGCGTGCGATCATGCGTACCAATTCTATCGCACGCTGGTGCTGGTTTGCTGATGCCAATCTGCCGGTCATCCCCAGGCCGTGCCCCTGCTATCCCCGAACCTATCCACACCCATTCGCCAGCCGTTCTGGACAACCGGTAGATAACCCGTCATCTGCTGGCGCGAGCCTGGCGCGAAAGGTACGGTCGGGCGACAGGCCGGTGGGGCCAGGTCGGCGGGCCTGTTGCCAATCGCCGGTGCCATGCTTTTTCCGCGCCATCCACTGCAACACTTTATCCACCCCCGCGGGCCGGGCTTGGATCCATGTAACTTGCGACCAACGTTGATGTTGTTACTATCGCCCGGCGAGTTATCCCCAATCGGCGCATGCACACTACGACTGATACGTTAATGAAATATCATATATCATCATAGAGAAGATAAACTCTTGCCTTGATGGGGAACGGTGTTTCGCGAGGAAGGAAAGTTCATGAAAGTCATTTGCAATCGGGGAGCCCTGCAGGAGGCGCTTACTGCCACCGGTCATGTGGTTGCCTCCCGCACGCCCAAGCCGGTGCTGCAATGCGTTAAGCTTACAGCCGCCGACAATTCCCTCACCTTGGGCGCGACCGACCTGGAGATGGCGGTTCGCTACACGGATAACCAGGTGCAAATCGAGCAGCCTGGCGAAGCGCTGGTGCCCGCGGAGAAGCTGCGCGACATCGTCCGCGAAAGCGTGGATGATACCCTCTCGATCGAAATCACCGGCGATACCGCCAACATTCGCGGGCAGGATGCCCACTTCAAGATTTTTACGCAAAAGGCCAGCGACTTTCCCCCCGTTCCCGATTTTGAAGGGGAAGCCGACTTCACGGTTCCCGGCGGGCAGCTCAAGCACCTCATCGCCCAGACGCTGTTTGCCGCCGCCAAGGAGAGTTCGCGCTACGCCTTTAACGGGGTGTTGCTGGTCGCCAAGGGTAAGAAGCTGGAGTTCATCAGCACCGATGGTCGTCGCCTGGCCCATGCCCGGGGCGATCTGACACCCATGAATCTCAACGATCACAAGGATGGCCTGCGTGCCATCGTGCCTGCCAAGGCGCTGCAACTGGTCGAAAAACTCAACGATGATCCGGAGGAGGCCGTTGCCTTTCAGGTGCGTGAGAACCAGGTGATCGTGCACACGTCTGCCGCTACGCTCACCAGCAACCTGGTGGAGGGGCAATTTCCTCCGTATGACGATGTGATTCCCAAGGATACCGACAAGCTGATGACGGCGGGCACATCGGATTTTTTGCTGGCGGTTCGCCGCGCCGCGCTGCTCACCAACGAAGAGAGCAAGGGCGTTCGCATGCAATTCACCAAGAAGGGTCTGGTGTTGACCAGCCGTGCCCCTGAATCAGGCGAAGTCACCATCAATTTCCCCTGCAAATACGAAGGGGCGGATGTGGAGATTGGCTTCAACCCGGCGTTTTTGGTGGAAGCCCTGCGCGTGGTCGACAGCGATGAGATCACGCTGGAGCTGACAT
>JBBSFP010000192.1:0-5893 GCA_038238625.1 Tepidisphaerales bacterium | reverse complement strand
TGTGGCCATCCGGGCGGACGCGAACGGGCGCTTCCAGAAGGTTGGCAGGTTGCACCCATCCGTTGGCGCCATTGACTTCCTGCAGTTCCTTTGCACGAATCGCGATTGGGCCGTTGCCCATGCCATCACGGCCATGACAGGCACCGCAGTAGATGTTGAACCGTTCCTGCCCGCGTTTTAAGAAAGTCTCATCAACCTTGTACGCCGATGGAATGTCTTCGGTGAATGCGAAGGTCTGTTTTCCGCTCGCATCAGCCTTCACAGTGAACCCGCGATAGCGTGCATCATCGTCCCAAAGCTTTCCCCGCCCGACGGTGCCATCGACATGCGGGCGGTCGGCGCGGCCATCGGCGAAAATCTCGCTGGACTGCTGCTCACGATACTTCGGCTGTGTGCCCATATCCTGCAAGAATTGCACGCGCGGATGAGGGCCCACGCTTGCACGCGATCGAGCGAATAGCACCAGCGGCAACCACGAAGCCACGATCAAGACCAGACCCACTGCAATGAAAACAAATGGGGGTTGTCGCAGCTTGGGGGCGCGTGGCGGCAGCGTCTCGGACGGCAGGCCCAATGCGCCGTCAGAAGTTTGATCGGGGATGTGCGCGTGCGAGGTCATGGCTTTGCCGCTAATCCTCCACTCTTTCTATTGCAACAGCGTGCTGTGCCTCCAGCAATTCCCGCGTGCCGGATTCGTTGAAAAGCGGATCGCCCGCATCGATCAAAATGAAAAAGCGATCGTTCGTCACCCGCCTGAAGCGATCGATCTTAAACAAGGGGTTATAAAGCATCGGGAGCTTATTCATGAGAAACATACCGAAAACAGCTGTTAATGCTGCGAACAAAATCGTGCATTCAAAAATAACGGGAATGTTAGCCGGAAGACTCCACAACGGTTTACCGCTGATGAAGAACTTATAGTCGACTGCATTGGTCCAATACTGCAACAACAAACCACCGACAAGTCCCGTCAGCCCGCCTCCGAGAATGAACCAGGGTAGCTTTGTCGGACGGATGCCCATGGCATGGTCCATACCATGAATTGGAAAGGGGGTGTGCACATCCCATCGCAGATATCCAGCATTGCGCACGGCGCGGGCAGCATTGAGAATGTCGTCCACGTCCTTGTATTCGGCCAGCAGCCCCACGAGTTCAACCGGGGCCGGCTGAATGACGCGTTCGCCGTTCTCGTCCAACTCGATGTGGTGCGAGGTTTCGTGCTCGATATTTTCCAGCTCGGTTCTCATGGTAAAACCGATACTCTAGGCCTTACGCGGATTGTGATGTTCATCAGGTTGATAGTCGAACTTATGTTCATCACCCGACAGTTCTGATTGCTTTTCAGGATGCGCGTGGGCTTCAGGCATTACGGTTTTCACCTCAGCCATTGCTACCACTGGCAGAAATCTGCAAAAGAGGAGGAAGAGCGTAAAGAAAAGCCCAAAGCTGCCGACCAGCGTTCCGATATCGACCCAGGTGGGTTTGAAGCGATACCAGGAAGATGGCAGGAAATCGCGCGTCAACGATGTCACGATGATCACAAAACGCTCGAACCACATTCCGATGTTGATGAACATTGAAACGATCGCCACGATCAATAGATTCTTCCGGCATTTTTTAAACCAGAGAGCCTGGGGAGCGACAACATTGCAAAAGACCATGGTGCAGTATGCCCAGCTATATGGGCCGCCGGCGCGGTTGATAAAAGTGAACTGCTCATTGCTCGAGCCGCTGTACCAGGCGATGAAGAACTCGACGCCGTAGGCATATGCGACGATCAGGCCAGTCGACAGCATGACTTTGCACATATTGTCGATATGGCGGAGGGTGATGATGTCTTTGAGCCCGAAAAATGCCCGGGCGGGAATTGCAAGTGTCAAAACCATCGCGAAACCACCGAACACCGCACCGGCTACAAAGTACGGCGGGAAGATCGTGGTATGCCAGCCGGGCAACTGTGAGACGGCAAAGTCAAAACTAACGACCGAGTGAACGGACAACACCAGCGGCGTCGCCAGTGCAGCGAGGATCAGGTAAGCGCGTTCGAACCGGTGCCAATGTCGACTTGATCCGGTCCAACCCAGCGATAACGCACCATATACGATTTGTTTTATCCGGCCCGTAGCCCGATCGCGAAGTGTCGCGAGATCCGGCACCATGCCAACGTACCAGAAGAGCATTGACACCGTAGCGTACGTACCCACCGCGAATACGTCCCACAACAACGGCGAGCGGAAGTTGGGCCACATGCCCATCTGGTTGGGCAGTGGGAACATGTAGTAGGCCATCCAGGGCCGACCGACGTGAATCCCGGGGAACATCCCGGCGCACATGACAGCGAAGATCGTCATTGCCTCGGCAAAACGATTCACACCGGTGCGCCAGTTTTGCCGGAAGAGAAAAAGTATGGCACTGATGAGGGTGCCGGCGTGGCCAATGCCAACCCAAAACACGAAATTGACAATGCCAAAGCCCCAGCCGACTGGCTCGTTATTACCCCAGGTTCCGACGCCAGTCAGCATCAGGTAGGTGATACATAATCCCAGGATCCCCAGCAACGACAGGGACATTGCAAACGCGATCTTCCAGCCGAGGGTTGGCTTGCGCTCCGAAACCCGGGCAACGGCATCGGTGACCTCGGCAAACCCCTTCCCTCCCAGGACGAGCAGCGGACGCCGCCGCGGATCGTCGGTGGGATTGTCGTACACATCTCCGGTTTGTGCGATTTGTCCCATGTTAAATCGCCTCCGGCTGATTGCGAAGCTTCGCAAGATACAACGTGCGTGGCCGGGTGTTTAGTTCTTCATTGAGCACAGCGTATGCCCTGTTGCTTTTGTGCAATTGGGTAACGCGCGAGTTGGGATCATTCAGATCACCGAAAACAATCGCCTGAGTAGGACAAGCCTGCTGGCAAGCTGTGATGATGTCGCCATCGTGAATGTCACCATTTCCATCGGCGCTGGCAGTACGCTTTGCAGCCACTGTGGTATGAATGCGCTGTACGCAGTAGGTGCACTTTTCCATGACGCCGCGCATGCGGATAGTCACTTGCGGATTGAAAACCATCTGCTTGATCTTGTCGACCGTGGAGTTTTGCTGCTCATCGGGGATTCCGAGGTAGGGCATTCCAGTACTACGCGGGTCCTGACTGTGATAATCAAAATAGTTGAATCGACGCACTTTGTATGGACAGTTGTTCGAACAATAGCGCGTGCCAATGCAGCGGTTATACACCATGGTGTTGAGGCCCTCGCTATCGTGCACCGTAGCTGCAACGGGGCAGACTTCTTCACAAGGGGCGTTCTCGCAGTGCTGACACATCATCGGTTGATAGGCCACTTCGATGGAGGGATCCTCGGCCGCACCTTTGAAGTAGCGATCGATCCGAATCCAGTTCATCTCGCGGTGATTGAGTGCTTCGTGTTTACCGACAATGGGGATGTTGTTTTCCGACTGGCAGGCAACCGCGCAGGCGTTGCACCCGATGCAGGTGTTCAAGTCGACAGCCATGCCCCAGGCATGTGTGTCATTAAACTTCGACGGGGGACTGAAAAGTTGTAGCTCGATCCTCCGGGTGTCGCCGTGGGCAGACCTGGCATTCTGCGTATATGCGGCAAAACTGGTTTCGTGAATAATCGGGCCGCTTTGGTTTTTAGCGCCGATGCGTTCATCACGGGCGTGGGCACCGATGTCATCAATTATGTGATGGTTCTGGGTGAGGGCCAGATCGTAGCTGTGACCGAGTTTTTTCACGGTTGCACCCCCGGCGAAGCACGGGTGCTGGCTGGTGCGCAAAAAGTAGGTATTAAAACCAAGTCGATGAGCTATCTTCAATTCTGCGACGTCTCGACCATAACCGAGGGGCAATCCGATAACGCCCACAGGCTGGCCCGGCATTACATAAACAGCGATGTTCATCCCCTGCAGATTTCCCAGGGCAATGTTCACCATATCGCCAGTCGTGAGGCCCAGCGCATCGGCATCTTTTTTGGCCATGAGCGCGGCGTTGTCCCACATTATTTTCGAAACTGGGGAGGGTGTTTCCTGCAGCCAGCCATTGTTGGCAAAGCGCCCATCATATACCCGCGGATCGACTTCAAATCGCAAGGTGAAAGTGCCGGGTGAATGAGGGGGGGGGGCCGCAGACGGCATGCCCAATTGCGGCGCCAGGCCGGCGGGGGGCGTGAACTGTTTATATTCCGTCCCAGCCAACAGGCCCTTCTCAAGAGCGCGGCGAAAGTTAATTTCAAATTCGCCGGGGATGAACCTGGCCCAGGCATGGCGCACAATCTGATCTGAAGAAACGTCATCCCCTACCAGCATCGTCAATACTTCCGCGGGGGTCTTACCACCGAAGAGCGGCTCAATGAGTGGCTGAACGATGCTGAGTGTTCCATCGTAACCGCGTGCATCGTTCCAGGATTCCAGATAATGGGCCCGGGGAAGATGCCAGTTACAGAGGGCTGAGGTCTCGTCTTCGTAAAGTCCCAAGCGAACTGTGGTGGGCACCGTCGGCAACAGCTTGGTAAGCCCCAGGTCAACCGGCGCATCATAGGCCGGATTGCCGCCAATGATGAGCAGCACATCCACCTGTTTTTCGGTGATGGCAGATGCCAGGTCAGTGATCGATTTGATATGGCTGGGGCGACTGAATGCAGGATCGTCTAACAGTGTTACGGTCGTGCCAATCGCACCGATCGCCTGATTCACAAGATGGCATAATGCATGCGCTTCAGGCGGCGCGGTCGGTCCGCAGGCCATTACAGCAGGTTTACCCGGCGTCTTCAGGCCGGTAGTGGCGGCGGCCACAAAAGCATCTTCATCCCTGGTGAGTTTCGGGGCACCACCATCGGAAAATGCTTTGATGCCGACGTTCTCAGCTATAGCCCGCGCCAAGACAATCAAACGGCTCGGATCCACCGGTAATCGCACATCAGCTACGGCACCGGTAATGCTAAAAGTGCTCTCCGCAACAAGCAGGCGATTCATCGTGGGAACGCTGTCGGCGCTGGTGCTATCCGCGCTTCGTCGCCCACTCGCCCAATCAGCCGCATAGCGGGTATGGGCGGAATGGCTTCCCAGCAAGTCGGCGTCCAGCGAAATAATCACGCTGGCTTTGTCGAGCTTCAACTGGGTTCGCACCGGTTTACCGAACGCCAGCCGCGCGCCCTCGAGTTCGTTGTCGTCGCTGATCGGTTCGTATTCGAACCAGCGAGCGCTGGGATGTGCTGCCAGCAGCCGGCCCTTGACCTCGAGCAAGCTGGGGCTGGACGTCGCTTCGCTCAGCACGGCCAGCTTCACACCATTACTTGCAAGAGTGGTTTCCATTGCGCTACGAAAATCATTCCACGTCGAGGCTTTGGTACCGCGTTGATTGATTCCGTTGCGAAACGTTACCCGGCGACTGCGATTGGGATCATAAAGCTCAAGCACACTGGCTTGCGCCATGGCATCTGCAGAACCAATTTTGTCCTGGATAGTCCATGAGAATGGGTGCGACGGGTTACCTTCGATCTTGATCGGTCGACCATCAAAGCTGGTGACCAAGAGCCCCTGTGCAACACCGTTGGTTTCCATCACCGTGGCGTATTGTTCTGGAACCCCAGGGAGGCGCCCCTGTGGGCTAGCGGTGTATGGGGCAAGCTTTTCTTGCGGCCAACGCCGGCAGCCGGTCAACGTGAAACCCGCCAGCGCCAGTGACGCGCCCATGAGCTTCAGAAACCGACGCCGCGAGGTCTGCGACATGCTATCGGCGTCGTACCCGGGGAATTCCTTGGAAACCAGCTCACGGAACCCGGGCGCATCCGCCAGCTGTTCCAGGCTTCGCCAGTATTCCTTACCGGTTTGTGCAGCTAATCGGTCCATCATCAACTTTCAGCCAGCACACTGCTCA
>JBBSFP010000191.1:0-5912 GCA_038238625.1 Tepidisphaerales bacterium | reverse complement strand
TGTCCCCGCAAGAGAGCGGCAACCCTTCGCCCCTGCTCACGACGATCTGGCCGGCGTTCCTGGTAATCGACGCCGACGCCAAGGTGCAGACCATTGACCGCGATCACCTGGCAATGCCCACGCTGCTGGCCCCCGAAATGCTGCAACCCGCCTGCCTAATCGCCGATCGCCACAGCGGCGCTTGGCTGGTCTATGACCAGGCCACCGGGGCGCTGTTAAAGCTGAAGGTATCGTTGCGGAAAGATGAGTAGACCCTAAGGGCGATACGCAAGGGCGCACGAATCAGCGATCCATCGCGCGCTACGATGGGTTGGCGAGTTTGCAACTCACGCGAGCGCATCGTCCACCTCACGCTGATCTTTGCCGAACTGCGTATCTGTCGCAGCCGCCGGGGCGGACGACAAGATGGGTTGCGTGGAAAACGGGGCGGGTGATGTCAAATCCGTCGCGGCCGGTAGCAGCTCGCGCTGCGCGGTCCTGGCGGGGGCCCGCACCGAAATTGCATTCAACTGTGATGCGAACAAAACCCCGTGTCCCCTGCCTGGCGGCACGGCGGCGGCGATGAGATCGTAGCTGCCTGGCGGTAAGCCCTGGGTGGGATTCGTTAAAGCAATATTCACCACGCTCACCGATCCACCGGCCACCGGGGCGGCGAGTGTCGTGCCGCCCAGCAGCACCGAACGTGAGTTAAACGCGCGGGTGTTCGATGCGGTCATTTGAATGGTGTACCCCGCAGGGAGCGCGGCATCCCCAACATTGCGAACCGCCACCGCCAAGGTATTTTGGCCAACCCGGTCGAAGGAACCGTTGAGGCTAAAGGTTGGGGAAGAGTCGGTGAAGACATCCACATTTTTGCCGTCGTCCGGCGAAGCTCCGCCACCAAGGTAGGCTTTGTTGCCGAGAACAGCAGTTGCTCCCCAGTAGGCGTCGGCAGACACTGTTGCAGTAGACCATTGTTCCGTTGTCGAATCAAAGATGTCAACGATATTGCTGTTGTGGCCTGCGATCACTGCGTCGGTCCCTAATGTAAACCCCGACCGTGCCGCACCAAAAATATGCGGGAATTTCGTCGCCGTCCATTTACCGGTCAGCGTGTTAAGGACTTCGTAGCCATCAGGAATGTCGAAAATGGCATAGGTGCCTACTTCAGTGAGTGCGGCAGAAGCAGCAGGAAGTGTTGCGGGAGTGTAAACCGGATTGGTCGCAAAGCGATCAACGGTAAATAACTTTGCTACCCACCGCTGTTGCTGCAAGTTCTACTCGCGGTTGGGACAGTACTGGCCCCATCGAAGTTACCGACAGCACTGAACTAAACATTACCCGCTTCTCGATGGGTTCTAGATCAAACATAATCCACCTTTGCAAGTACAGAGTGCCACCCTATTTCAGCGGAAACCGTTCTGGGTATGTCAGCGGCTTGATGTGCCACACCAGGAAATATTAAAAGGGACATCACCGCTCAGTCTCAATCCCTCTCCAGCATCAGGTTATGGGTAAGCGATCTCAAGAGCATTTCCTGTTTTCTCCGCTGGTCGCGGATCGATCGTAAGTACTCGCCGAGGTCCGCTTCATCATGCTGTTGACCGTCTCACTCTGCGACCGCTGGCCATAGGCCTGGGCGTCAGCCTTGAGTGCGAAGCGTTGCTTCATCAATCGCCGGTAGCGGCCCGCCGGCGGCTTGGTCGAGGGCCGGCCGATCTTCGGTGGCATGATGCTACGCACGTTCATGTCGTGCCGCGCAATTTGATGATTCTTCTCTGAGTCGTACCCGGCGTCAGCCACGACCGTTTTGACCGGACCTCGCCGCCACGCCTGCAACAGCAGTGGTTCAAAGTCCGGGGCGTCCGAGCCATTACCCAACATCGCCTTGGCTGAAAGAATTCGGTGGCTCGCCGCGGCTACCGCCAGTGAGAGCTTGGGCATCCCGCGCAACTTCCGCCTGCGCGAGGCGTTGACCTTTTTGCCCCATATTCCCGGGGGTTTCGCGTACTTTTCACCCGCCTCTCGTTGCATCTTGCGGCACACACGATCGTAGTGCGCACTGCGATGCCGAGGCTCGTAGCAGGTGCTGTCGATGGTCAACGGCTTACTCGCCAGTTCATTGGCAAGATCATCCGCATCCTCTGCCATCAGGTCCAGTGCCTTTTTCACCCGACGTGGGGTGATTAGTTTGCCGAAGGCGCGCCAGAGCGTGTTATGGTCCGGGGCACGGGTCAAATTGATCCTCGCCAGCCAGTGCGGAACATCCAACAAGAATGCCTCGGCCCGGCGGTAACTGAATTTCAATCCCTCGCGCACCACCAGGCAGGCAAACAACTGAGGCTGAGTGAAATCCTGGCGGCTGAACGAACTGCTGTAGTCGGGCCAGATCCGTTGGCCCATGTCGTAGGCTCGCAGCATTAGCTGCAAAGCCGATCGGTTTGTCTCCATCGCACAGGATGTACCCAAGGATCGCCGACCGCGCTACCGAACATGTGCCGAACATTTGTAAGGTTGAGACTGAGCCGGACATCACTGATTCTAAATTTCGGCCGGCCGAAGTGAAACTTGTGGGGTAATCAGTGATGTCCCCCTTGCACTTTCCAACCACACGTGGACGCCGATCGAGAAGAGCAGGCCGTGATCCACCAGGGGTGGGGTCTCAGCAATCCGCGAACTACGATCTACGCCAATACCTCGGGCTGATCTTTGCCGAACCGCCTATCTGTCGCAACCGCCGGGGCGGGTGAAAAGATCGGGTGCGTGGAGAACATCGCCGTTTGCAAAAGGGCGGCAGAGGTCGATGCGCGCTGATTCATTGTGAATGGAGTGGACTGCGGTACGGTCGGTCGCTGCACAGCGAGTTGACGCACGGCGAACGCATCTGGAAGGGTTGCGAAAATAATGCCGTGCCCGCGCGAAACAGGGGCAAGCACTGCGGCGAGGTTGAACGATCCGCCCGAACGAGACAACGACGGAGGAAGTGCGAAGGGTATGTCGAGTGTAATCGCCGCCCCGGCAGCCAATGAATTCGCCAGGTTTAATGAACCAATTGCGACCTGTCCGCGCTTGTTTGCAGTCGGGGCAGCATAGAGACTGATTTTTTGATTAGCTGCTTGCGCTACCGCACCAATGTTCTTGAGCGTGACCCGCACATGGCCCGTGGGGCCTTTTGCAATCGTTCCAACAGGATCAGAACTGGCGATAAGAATTTCGATAGCACTATTCTCGGACGCATCCAGTCCCGTAAATATGGCGCGGCTTCCGACGGTGGTGGCCGCAATACTATTGGAGGCGCCATGCAGGTGCGTGACCGCCCACCTGCCGGTCACCGAGTCATAGATGTCAGTGACGTCCATACGAGGTGGCACTGCATACAAGGTGAATATTCCGGTTGCCCTTGACTCAAGCGAACCACCGCCGAAAATGACAAACCGCCCCAGAGTGGTTGCCGACATTTGCCTGCGCGGAGTGGAAAGGGTGGACAAAGACCATGTTGCGGAGGCTGTATCATAAATTTCCACCAGCGCGCTCCCCTTGCTTGCACCCGCCGCATCAACTGCATTCCCTCCCGCGAAGAGAATCTTAGTACCGACCACGGCGACGGCTCCAAAGGATGCTGCCACCGGAAGCGTACTGGTGGACCAGGAGTTGGTCGAATTGTGATAGATATCGACGACATTGCTCAGCGCAACATTTCTCGTCGCCCCGGCGGTTAACATCGTTCCACCTGCAAAAAGCACCTCATCACCTACAGCAGCAGCGGTCATATGGTCTCGTCCGATGGACAAATTTCCGACTGACCAGCTTCCCGTGCTGTTGTCGTAAATGTCCACCGTTGAGCTTGGTGTGAAATTGCTATCGTTAGCAATCAGAACCTTACTACCCACCACGGCCGCGGTAGGGAACAAACGCCCGTGCGATAGATTTGCCGTTGTCCAGCTTTTTGTGTGGACATTGTAAATGTCAACCACAGCGCTTTGCGCTCCGTCCCTGACGCCACCCCCTATAAACAGCACCTTGTCGTCGACCGCCGCAATCGCCAGATCAAACCGAAGTGACGAGAGGTGTGCGGAGGTTCCAGCCCCCGTTCGAGCGTTGTAGATGCTCACCGTGTCAGTGGGCAGAAGGCCTGAGGAACCGGCAAAGAATGCCAAGTCTCCCACCGATGCAGCCGCCCTGGAGTCACTCAGCGCAGGAAGCGATTGCGGCAACTGGTTTAGTCCCGACACACCTGCAGGCAAATCGCTATTTTCTAAACTACCAGATGAGCTAAATAGCAATCGCGATTCAAGTGAATCAAATAGCGGCGGTGGAAATTTACGGTACTTGTGCAACATGTTCGATCCTCTGTCGACCGGTCGACAACGCGGTGAGGTGCAAGCCCGACTAAGCATATATCCAAGTCAAGGCGTTCAGGTTTGCATCGATACCGACCGCAGGCATCACCCCCTGAGATTGTGTCGCGGTGAGGCCACCGGTGAACACTTCATCTACCCCATAAAGCTGTTCACCGTGAGTCGTGCCAACACCTGCGAAGTCGGCAAATGGGTTCTGGATCGTCGTCGTTCCCGAAGTGTAGCTATCAGTGGTAACCGGCCCTGACTGTACCGGATCGCCGCTATCGAACCAATCCTCGGTGGCATCCACCTTAGACGTGATCACTATTCTACTTGGAGTTGCCGGTTGGGGATTCGTGACCGGATCAAACAAGGCAAGATAATTTACTTCTACGTTGGGATGCTGATTGCACCACTGTACAGCGGCGTCGCCTCCATACGAAAATCCACTGATCACGACCGGTCCGTACGAAGTTGGGATGTCAGCTTTATCCCAGACGTAAGTCGGAGTTCCGGTAGGCGATTGGAGCACGTCGATGAGATAAAAGTAATGCACTTCCGCGTGGGCGAACTGGAGAAACCGCAACTGTGCTTCTGGTCCAGATGTCGAATCGAAGTTTCCCCCTTCGAAGAAATAGACCTGCGGGGCGTAAACCTTAGGGCTCGGCGCTGAAATACCCGTTCCCACATGCGCTGTGATACAATAAAAAAAAACGGGCGGGTCGGCGTTGGTAGCGCCGCGAAGGAGGGGGAGGCTAACATCATCGTACGCACTGGAAATATTTTCACCCATCTGACTAAAAGATACGGGTTCCAGCTTCTTCAAACTCAACCACCCGCCTGGATTGTCTTTGCCCACTGCAGATGCCCGGAAGATTTCGAATTGCACAGTTCCAGCACCGACTCCAGTCCAGTTCCAAGTCAGGTGCTCGCTCGAGGGGCTACCTGCGTTCTCAGTACTGACAATTACATGAGCATCAGTGGGTGCCGGTGGCACGATGATTTTTGCTGGGCCAGAAAGTGACTTCGGGTTGCCGACCGCTTCCACCCAATAGAAGTACGTACCTGCGCCGGGAGGAATATTGTCGTAGCGGGTCGCTGGTGCGCCCAATCTGTTCTTTGAGGTGAGGTTAATCGGTCGCGGAAATTGGCTGGGAAACTTCGAAGTCGTGGTGCGATAGATATAATAGAGTGCTCCACCCGCATATGCCGTCCAGCTCACATGCACGCTTCCATCCGGATTTTTCGTATTTGACGTTGCCACAACCGTCATCGCCTGGGCCCGCCTGGTCGATGGGATGACAGAGGTGTTTACGGCTCCGCCATAGACAGAAACGTTCTGAATCCTCCCGGAAAACGCATCGCCGCTGGATGTGCTGCCTGACTTATCGCCGACGACCAAGGCTCCCGTGTCGCTGACAATCGTGCCGCTGGCGGCGGCGGTGGTGGAGGTGCCATCGATGCTCAGCGTGATCGTGCTGCCGTTGTAGCTGCCGATGATCTGATGCCAAATACCGGTTGTCGGCAAGGTGGCAGCAACCTGTTGCAAGCCGGCGGCGGTGTTCACGCTGAAGACCAACTGGCCATTCACTT
>JBBSFP010000190.1:0-5912 GCA_038238625.1 Tepidisphaerales bacterium | reverse complement strand
TTGGGGGGCGTCAATCTACCACAAAAAAACGCGTGTCGCTCCCGCCGGGCCCGACTTCAAAACGCATTCCGCGGCCGCAGCGCGGGCAGCGGGCCCGGTAGCAACTGCCATCCGCAGACCGATACACCCGACGATAAATGTTGCAGCAGCGAAAGTGCACGTTCAGGAACGGCTGACCCGAAATCGCCGGGCGATCCTGTTCGTCCGCAGATGGCTTGCTGGCGGAGGTGATGTCAAGCTTGTAGTCGCGCGGATCGCTGGGCATGGGGGCCTCATGTGGCGGCGGCGAGTTGCCAGATATGCGGGATGGTTTCGCTGATAATGCGGGTGGCGCGCTGCAGCATATCGGCGGAGGTGGCCTCGAGCTTTTGCCGATCGCCGGCATCGGTCAGGTCGTTCAGGTTGACGCGAACGTTGTAGAGGGCGCAGCGCACCGTGGCCATCGCCAGCTCCGCGCAGACCGCCAGGTCGCTGAGCAGATGTCGATTGACGATGGGCACCAGTTTTTGGCTGAGCTGCAGGATCGCCATGGCGGTGGCGGCGATTCCCTGGGGGCCGCGGATGCACGCCACCAGCGTGGCATCGAGCGTAGGCTGGCGATCGGGGGCATCGGCGGGGAGTTTGCGGGCGCGGGTCATTGCGGCAAATGCCAGTTGATCTTCGATGAGCAGCTCTGCCATGATCTGCCGCGCGCGCTTCAGCTCCGCCAGCGCGCTTTCTAATTGCGGTCGGTGTTCCGCCAGGTCCTTTTTAATAGCGCTGTAGTTGAGGACCATTTCCCCGATCGCCGCGGCCAATGCCCCGGCAAGCGCGCTGACGGCCCCCCCCCCGGGGGTAGGCTGCCGGGCGGCTACGGCGGATAAAAACCTGTCGATCGTGTCTGCTGCGCTCATGACGCGATTGCCATCGGTGGTTGTCATCACCCTAAATGTACCAGAGTTTTTCAAAGTACGTGCTCATGCGGGGGGACTTCATCAACGGGCGTGCTGGAAGAAAAGTGCATCATGCGTTAGCGTGTTTGCCGAGCGACTTCATCCCCATGACCAGCAACCCTTTTGAGCTTCGCACCCCCCTGATTGCCGCGTCGATTCTCTCGGCTGATTTTGGGAAATTGGGTGATGATATCGAGCAGGTGCTGGCCGAGGGAGCTGATTTTCTGCATCTCGATGTCATGGATGGGCATTTTGTGCCCAACATCAGCTTCGGACCCCCGGTGATTGCCGGGGCGCGCAAAACCACGGCGGCGTTTTTTGACGCGCACCTGATGATCGGCGAACCGCTGCGTTACGCCCCGGCAATGGTGAAGGCGGGGGCGCAGTCGCTGACGTTTCATGTGGAGGTGACCGACAATCCGGCGCAGACGGCGCGCGAGATTCGCAAGCTCGGCTGCCGCGTCGGAATCACCCTCAACCCCGCCACGCCGATCGAGCACATTTATCCGGCGCTGGATGAAGTGGATCTGGTGTTGGTGATGAGCGTGGTGCCCGGTTTTAGCGGGCAGGCGTTTATGCCCGAGGTGCTGGGCAAGGTGCGTGAGCTGCGTCCGCGGCTTCGAGAGAATCAGCGGTTGGAAATTGACGGTGGGATCGGCCCGCAAACGATCCGCGCGGCGGCCGATGCAGGTGTGGACTGGTTCGTGGTCGCCAGCGCTATTTTCAATCAAACCGACCGCCGCGCTGCCATTACCGATTTACGCCGCGCGATATCCTAAGGGCAGCGATGTCTTTGCAATCGCGCAATCCGAGGGCCGATTCATGACGCTTCGCAAGGAAGGCAAAGAAGGAATTCCCGAAGGGCTGTGGCTGCGCTGCCCTGAATGCGGCGACATGCTTTTCCGCAAGGCCGTTGCCGAGTCGCTGCATGTCTGCACGGCCTGCCAATATCATTTTCGGATTTCCGCGCGTGATCGCATCGGGCAGTTGGTGGACCCCGGTTCATTTGAAGAAATGTATGATGATCTCGAGCCCATCGATCCCCTTAAATTTGTCGATAAAAAATCGTACAAAGACCGGCTGAAAACCGAGCAGACAAAAACCGGTAACACCGATGCGGTGGTGTGCGGCAGGGGGTTTATCAAGGGCCGCCCCATCATGATGGCGGTCATGGACCCGGAATTTATGATGGGCTCCATGGGGAGCGTGGTGGGGGAAAAGATCACGCGCACGATCGAGCGTGCGGCGGAGACGAAATTGCCGCTGCTGATCGTGAGCTGTTCCGGTGGGGCGCGCATGCAGGAATCGACGCTTTCGCTGATGCAGATGGCCAAGACGTCGGCCGCGCTGGCCCGGCTCGATAGCGTCGGTGGGCTTTACATTTCCCTGTTGGCGGACCCGACAACCGGCGGCGTGACGGCCAGCTTCGCCATGCTGGGGGATTTTATCCTGGCCGAGCCCAGGGCACTGGTGGGTTTCGCCGGGCCACGCACCATCTGGAACACCATCAAGGTGGAACTGCCCGATGGATTCCAGCGCAGCGAGTTTTTACAGGAGCATGGGTTCATCGATTTCGTGGTGCATCGCAAGGATTTGCGCAGCGAGATCGCGCGGCTGGTGGATTTCTGCACCGTGTAGACCCCCGGCTTCCCTTCAATTAGAAACCGTGGCTTTTTCAGTGCGACCATTTGCGCAACTGCGCGATGGTGGCACGAAAATCCTTCGGGGGCGGGGCATCAATTTCAACGCGCTGGCCGTCGGGGTGGGTGAACGACAGCTTTTCGGCGTGAAGCGAGAGTCGGCCCATCAGCGGCCGCTCCATCGGTTCGTTGTGCCGATACCCGGGCTTGAAATGACTCAGGAAGATGCCATTGCGTCGCCCCCCCCCGATGGGGTGGTACTGGGCATCGACGGCCAGGGGCAGGCCAGCGGTCATGAGGTGTACCCGGATTTGGTGGGTCTTCCCGGTTTTTGGAAAAGCGCGCACCACGTGATACAGCCCAAAACTTTCCTCGATGCGGTAAAGCGTTTTGGCCGGGCGGCCCTGGGAGTGGTTCACCATCATCCGCTGCGGGGCGCGGGGGTTGACCGCCAGCGGTAAATCAATTTCGTGAATGTGCCCGGGCGCGACGGCCGGTGGCTGGCCGACGCAGATGGCCAGATACTCTTTTTCCACGGTATTTTTCTGGAATTGCTGGGAAACAAAGCGCTGGGCATCGCGGTTGAGCGCCAGCAGCAAAACGCCGCTGGTCTCTTTATCGAGCCGGTGCACTAAGCGCACGCGCGGATCGGTGTGCCCGGTACAGGGGAGATGCAACTGCTCGGCGACCTGTTCCAGCAGGCTGGTCTGCTCCGCGCGGCCGGGGATCGTCGCCAGCCCCGGTGGCTTAAATACCGCCAACAGCTGCGCATCCTGCCACAAGATCGCCAGCCGTGGCTTCGGCGGAGGACCGGGGTTTTTGCCGGGTGCTGTCCTGATTGCTGCAACCCCTTCACTGGTTGAATCGCTACGGGCCGGAATCGCTACGGGCTGAAAATTTTAGGGTTGGAACAGTTGCTTTTGCGTGTATTGCTTCACAAGCTGCACGATGCGTGGCTGCTCGGGGTTAAGCCGCAGGCTCTGCTGCCAGGTTTGCATGGCCATGGCCCGCTTGTTTTCGTCCAGCTCCATGGAATCCTGATACTGCGTCATCAAGACCCACCCTTTTTCGTTCAGCGCTTTGAAATAGTGTGGATCGAGCTTCAGTGCGGCATCGTATTCCTTGACGGCCTCATCAAACTTTCGTTCCAGAAACCAGGTATCGCCCAACAGCTTGTGCGTCAGCGCTGAATTCTCAGCCTGCAAAACCGCGCGCACCACGCTGCGCGCCTCGGCGGGCTTTTGCTGACGCATCAGGTTCTGCGCCAGGTATAACTCCGTCTGCACCTGCTCGGAGTTGAGCTCGAGCGACCGGCGATACGCCTGCTCGGCGTGCTGAAATTGATTGGTCTTCACCGGGCCCACCGGCAGCGAATCATAGCAAATGGCCAGGTTGCACCATGCCGCTGCCGATGCCGAGTTAATCTCGGTGGCGCGCTGAGCGTATTGCAGCGCTTCGGCGGGTTCGTCCAGCGCCAGGTAGACAGCAGCCAGGTTCATGTGCGCGTCAAAGTTTTTGGGGTCAATCTTCACGGCTTTAAGAAAACTCTTGGCCGCACTTTCCAGGCGATGCAAAAGGAAATACATCAGCCCCAGCTTGGCATGGTTGTCGGCGGTATCAGGGTCAAGGTCGACGAGCACTTCGTATTGCGAGGCGGCCTTGGAATAGTCGTGGTCGTTTTTGTAGATGTCCCCGAGCAGGGAGTGGGCCATCACCATTTTGCTATCTTGCCGGATGGCTTCCTGAAGCGCCGCCACCGCCGCCTGCTGGTCGCCCTTGCGAAGCTGCTCTTTTGCTTGCAGGTAATCTTCAATGGCAGCGCGGCGCTGGGGGGATAGTTCGGCGGTGGTCTGAAGATCACGGGTAGCGCAGCCGACCAACAGGCCCGCCAGCATCAGCAGCCCGCCGATGCCCCATTGCCGAAATGTTTTGTCTAATACCATGAGGTGTTGGTCCAACGCGTTTGGAGAATATACGAAGAGGGGCGCGCGGGCGTCAATTGTGCGGGGGGCATTTATGCGGGCGTCTATGAACGCTGTGGACCCTGGAGCAATGCCATCACAGCGCGTCGCATCCACAGGGTTTGTCGGTAAAAATTGACCAATTACGCTACCAGTTCTACCATCCCCGGCCACGGCAGGCGTTTTGCATTTGATTCTTACCGGTCCACCCTTTGAATCGCGGTGGTTTGAAGTTTTAATCGAGCCGATGGGTAAAGATTTTATCGGACCCCGCCCTGCCAGCAGTTGTCTCAAGGAGTCGCCCGTGCGTTATCTGGTCGCCATCCCGGTTCATAACGAGATTAAATATGCGCGCGCGGTGCTCGCAAAACTAAAGCAATTTGCCAGCGACATTTTGATGGTGGACGATGGTTCCACCGATGGCACCGCCGATCTTCTCAAAGAGTTGCAGCGCAGCGGGCAGATTCAGCTGCTGCCGCACGCAACCAACCAGGGGTATGGCAGCAGCGTAATTGATTCCTTCGATTATGCCGCCCGGCATGGGTACGACTGGGTCATCACCATGGATTGTGACGAGCAGCATGAGCCGGAGATGATCCCCGCGTTCGTGCGGGCAATGCAGAGCGAAAAATGGGATGTGATCAGCGGATCGCGCTACCTGCACACCCGCACGGATGATGATCTCCCACCCACCGACCGTCGTGCGATCAACGCGGAAATCACCTCCCTGCTGAACGATCTTTTCGGCTGGTCGCTGACCGATGGGTTTTGCGGATACAAGGCACATCGTGTGTCGGCGATGCAGAAGCTGGCGCTTGACGAAACCGGATACGCCTTCCCGCTGCAGTTCTGGCCCCAGGTTTACCATGCCCGGCTGCAGCTGACGGAGCTGCCGGTGCGGCTCATTTACAATGATCCCAACCGTCACTTCGGGGGTATGCTGGACGATGCGTTTAACCGCATGCAGCATTACCTGAGCGTCCTGGCGAGCGAAATTCAGCTCGTGGGCACGCCCCGGCAAGCGAGCAAGGTAGAACGCGCCCGGCACCAGAGCGAGGCGTCGCTCACCGGCAGCCGCGCCGGAAAAGATGTAGGGCATCATGCATTGCCGCCGGGGCACACTGCGCCGCCGGGGCGCACTGTTGATCCCGGTGACCCAAGCCCGCGCCCGATGGATCAGGAAGCGCCGCATCGTCCCGGCGGTGCGCATCAACCCTGTTGCTGCTCGGAATCCGACATTTGATCTCGACTCCCGCACATTTGCCCGAACACACGCCCGCGCATCCGCCCGCACATCCATCCGCGCACGATTCCATCCCCACGGCCAACTATCCGGATTGGAAAGCGCCGGGCGGAGATGGGCAGCGCCTGGTTTGGCC
>JBBSFP010000189.1:0-5925 GCA_038238625.1 Tepidisphaerales bacterium | reverse complement strand
TTCCTGGCTCATGCCCACAGCGGCGCGGTGGCGGGAACCCAGCTCACGCTCCAGATCGCCCGCATCGGCTAACGGAAACTGCACACCAGCGTGCGTGATTCGGCCATTGGCAATCACCACCCCGAGGTCATGCAGCGGGCTATTGGGCCAGAAGATTGTGTTAAGCAGCGGGGCGGTCAAGTCGGCGTTGAGGAGTATGCCGCTGTCGGCAATACCACCGAGGCCGATATCGCGCTCGATAGCGATCAGGGCACCGATTTTCCGTCGTGAAAGAAAGATCGCCGCTTCCACCAGCGCATCAATCTCATCATTAAGCTGGCGGGAGAATCGCCGGAAAAGACTGGTCTCCCCAAGTCGCATCAGGGCGCGGCGGAGTTCGGGTTGAAAAACCACCACGATGGCATACGAGGCGAAAAAGAGAAACTTGCCATACAGGTATTCAATCCGCTGCAGACCGAAGCGTTCGCCACCAATGCGAACCACCAGGTAAAGCACGATCAGCAACAGCACGCTTCCCTTGAGCAGTCGGGCACCGCGCGTGCCACGAAGGAAGCGCAGCACCCAGTACACGACCGCCCCGATGAGCAGCCATTCAATGGCTACCTGCCACCACGGATAGCTGTGGAACGGCCATAGATCGCGGAAGTTGTACGAGGTAACGCCGAGCATGGTCTTTTTTCAGATCAGGATCACTACCGACTATATCTACGTGCGTGCAGTCGGGCCATTGCGGCATCGGCGGATTTTGCGCGTGAAGGTTAATAAAACGACCGGGCCTTCACCCTTCTCGCCCCAGGCCGAACGCACCCCCCTTCATTCCGCTTGGATCCCTTTGAAAAGCTTTAGCTGTTTCTGCATAAAGATGTTGTCAGGAACCACATTGAGGGCATAGGTTTCCAGCTCGATGGCCCGGGCGGTGTTGCCGATTGCGAAATAGACGGAGGCCGCGGTGTCAAGGAACGCAGGGTTGTTGGGTGCGTCTTCCATCAGGATGTCGCACATCTTTACCAACTCTTCCAGGTGTTGATTACAACGGATGCAAAACCAGATATGGTTATTGCGAGCCAAGACCGTTCCATTTTCATCCAGCGCCTGCCTGCTGGCCTTATAAGCAGCCTCAAAAAAGGTTTTGGCATCGTCAGGGTGCTTAAGTTCGATCAGGGCCTGGTAAATGTCGATCGCGATATCGACCGAGCGGGGCACCACTGTCACCAGCGCGGGGATATAGGATTCACAGACGGCTGTTTGGCCACGCGCTTTAGCACCTGAAAAGCGTTGCCATACAACTTCCTGAGAAAGCTCATCGGGGTGGTCAGCCCGCAGATTCGGAATGCTATCCAGCAGGTCGATAGATGCCTGAAATTCATCGGCAGCACGATCATGATCGCCGCCCTCCAATGCCACTACGGCCATGAGTCGATGAGCCCAGAACTGCGAAATATCCGGCTGAGACGAGCCGCAGGCGATGGCATCGTTGAGCATTCGTCTAGCCTGCGGGCGTTGATCATGTCCCATTAAGAAATCCGCAAGGCGGACGACCAATTCTGGTTCCACGCTGCACATGGAGCGGGCGTAGGTTTCGCATGCCTCGGCGACAGAAAATCGATCCGCCTGACGATGGATATGGGAGAGTTCCAAGGCTATTTCCGGGGTTCCAGCGAATTGAGAGTACGTTGCCAGGTCCTCTTTGAAACCGGGAAGAGGACCAAATTTCGCGTGCAGCGCAAATAGTTCCTGGACGACCTGGGGGGGGGTGCTGAATTCTTGCACCCGCGCCAAGGGCGCACCCTGCCCATTGAGTGGTTCCCAACTAAGCCGAGATGCCAGCCGCAGCAGGGTTGCGGCTTGTACATAACGCTTGGTGCTGATTTCACGATGAATGAAATAGGTGATCCTGCCTTGCAAAAGCACTTGATCGCCGCAGGGTTGCAGCAATTCCTTTTCCAGGGCTTTGCGATATAGGGCTTCGGCGCGTTCGGGATCGCGCGGCAGCGTCGCCATCGCCACCAATGCCAGCATGGGGGCCGAGGCGTCGATGTCATCTTCAGGGCGGAGTTTGCGCAAGCGGTCCTGAATGGGCGCGGGACTGTCCATTAAAAACGGAACGAGTTTCCGCCAGCGCAATTCGATCGAGGGTTCTTCGTCCATCAACCGCAGCGCGGCATTGGCGCAGTCACGCGGCGGCAGCGCCAGCAATTGGTCCAGCCGCTGGCTCCGTACTTCCGGATCAGCATCGCCGTAAGTACGCAGGATGCCTGAAACCGCGGCGGGGTCGTCCGGATCGGACCAGGGAAGCTTGATGAGGGCTTGCTCGGCACGCATGCGCAATTCGTCAGAGCCGCCATGATTCATCTGATAAATCACCCAGGGTCGCAGGCGGGGCATGCTGGAAAGTTGATCCTGCGCCTGATCGCGAATTTTAGGATTATCGTTATCGAGGTCGTTCAATAGCTTCAAATCGGCCGGTACCGTGGCAGGCAACCCCGCAAATGCCGCGGTTGCTGCAGACAGTAAGACCGTTAAGCAAACGGCAATCGCTGTGCGGGCAATCTTCGAATAAAGCAAGGGTTCCCCAATTTTCTTCGGTTGGGCGGTCCCGACCGCCGCAGGGATTGTCCTGTTTTTTTACCGTCTCCGAATGGTAGTTGGGCCGACCGGTCAAGAGCAAGTGCATCGAGCGCGATGGGGCACTTTAGCAATGTCGAAGTGACGGGTCATTGGCCTCGAAGTGCCCTATAATTTATGGGGGTAGTACTGCTGCGAAAACCCTCGATAAATAATGGGTTTTATTCGCTGAATGGCGCGCAGGACAAGTGGCAATTCCCGCTGAATTTGCGATAATGTTTTGTCGAAGAATCCACCCTGAAAAGTACGTTTTTTGCATCGATTCACAGGAGCAAACTGAATGGCTGATGACACCTTGCGCGACGATGCCGTTAAAAATTCTGCTGACGCTACCGAAGGCGCCGAGGCGGCATCCAATACTGCCCCCCGGACTGAGGGTGCAACCATCCCGGAAACGGTACCAGGCAATGGTCACGCCCCCGTCGATTACAACGAGAACACGATCCAGGTTTTGGAAGATTTGCCCGCCGTGCGCAAGCGCCCGGGGATGTATATCGGTGACACCACCCCGCGCGGGCTGCATCACCTGATCTACGAAATTGTGGACAACTCGATCGATGAGGCGCAGGCGGGGTTCGCGCGCACGGTGCTAATCAAGGTGAACGCCGACGGCTCGTGTACGGTCGCGGACGACGGGCGCGGCATCCCGGTGGGCGTCCACCCGCAGCTCGGGATTTCCACCATCGAAGTGGTCTTCACCGTGCTCCATGCCGGCGGCAAATTTGAGCACAACGAGGGGTCTGCCTACAAGGTCAGCGGCGGGTTGCATGGGGTGGGAGCGTCGGTGGTCAACTTTCTGTCGGAATGGTTGGAAGTCGAAGTCAGCCGTGACGGTCACGTGTATCACATGGAATTCGACCGAGGCCGCAAGGTCGCCGAGCCGAAGGTCATCGGCAGCCGCGCCAAGACCGGAACCAAGGTTACGTTCAAGCCTGATTCTGAAATTTTTCTCGATACCGAATTCAAATTCGAGATGTTGCAGAAGCGTCTGCGCGAGCTTGCGTACCTCAACGAAGGCGTAGAGATCGTTGTTGAAGACGAGCGTTCGGGCAAGCGCGAGGAATACAAATTCTCCCAGGGACTGGTCGAATACATCAAGTATCTCAACGATGGCAAGAACGTTTTGCATCCGATCATCTACCTCAAGAAGGAAGATCCCACCGGGCTAAAGCTCGAAGTGGCAATGCAGTACAACGACGGCTATGCCGAGAACATGGAGAGCTTTGCCAACAACATTAATACCCGAGAGGGCGGGACGCATTTAAGCGGTTTCAAGACCGCGCTGACAGGCACCATCAACCGCTACGCGGAAGCCAATAATTTGCTCAAAGACATTCGCCCCAGCGGCGAGGATGTACGCGAAGGTCTGACGGCCGTGGTGAACGTGAAAGTTCCGGAGCCACAGTTTGAAGGCCAGACCAAATCAAAGCTGGGCAACGGCGAAGTGGAAGGCTTCGTGAGCGCGGCGGTCAACGAAAAGCTGGGGCAGTACTTTGGTGAGAACCCCAAGGATGCCAAGGTTATTTTCCAGAAAGGCGTTTTGGCGGCCGAAGCGCGTGAGGCAGCGCGCAAAGCGCGCGAGCTGACCCGCCGCAAGAATTCACTGGAAGGTGGCGGTCTGCCCGGCAAGCTGTCGGATTGTCGTTCGCGCAGCAACGAGGAGACGGAAATCTTCCTGGTCGAAGGGGATTCCGCCGGTGGGTCGGCCAAGCAGGGGCGCGATTCCAACATCCAGGCGATTTTGAGTCTGCGGGGTAAATTGCTGAACGTGGAAAAAGCCAACCTGGTGAAAATCCTTGGGCACGAGGAAATTCGTACGATCATCAGCGCTTTGGGGACGGGGATTCGCGAAGATTTCGACCTTGCAAAACGGCGATACGGCAAAGTGATTATCATGACCGACGCCGACGTGGATGGCAGCCATATACGCACGTTGCTGCTGACATTTTTCTTTCGGCACATGCGCGAGCTGATTTCCGCCGGTCGGGTGTATGTCGCGCAGCCGCCGCTGTATCAGTTGACGCATCGTCGCCGTGTTCAGTACGTGCTTAACGAGCGGGTGATGCGCCAGACATTGACAGAGCTGGGTTTGGAAAATCTGGCCCTGGTGGTGCGCGATCCTGAAAATGCGAGCGAGGTTCGCCGCATCACGGGCGAAGAACTCAAGAAAGTTGTGGAGCTTTTGGGACGGTTGGAAGAACTCGTCAAGGTCGTGCAACGACGGGGCATTGACTTCGCGGATTTCCTGGGCCGCCGCGAAGGCGGGCGACTGCCTTCTTACCGCGTGGTGGTGGAGGGAACCGAGCGATACTTCTATTCCCTTGAATCACGGGATGCGTTTCTGCAGAAGGTCGCTCCAGCGGTGGCTGCCAGTGACGGGCTTCCCACGGAAAAGCCTGCAGCTATATCCAACGTGCAAAAGAATGACGAGCTGCACGAGGTGAAGGATTTAGAAAAGGTTTTTATCCAGCTGGCACAATATGAACTGCCGATCGACGACTATTTCCTGACGCAGGAGGAGTCAGCCGCTGGCGAAAAACTAGCGACCAAGTACGCGCTTTTGAACGACAGCAAGACGATTGATGTTCCGGGCGTGGCGCGGCTGCTTTCCACGGTTTTGCACATCGGCCGCGAGGGCTGCATGGAGATTAAGCGGTTCAAGGGTCTGGGCGAAATGGACGCCGAACAGCTTTGGGAAACTACGCTCGATAAATCCCGCCGGGTGTTGCTGCGTGTAAATCTGGAAGAAGCCGGAGAGGCGGACCGAATGTTCACGGTGCTGATGGGTGAAGATGTCGAGCGCCGCCGCCAGTTTATTGAAGAGCACGCATTGGAAGTTAAAAACCTGGACGTGTAGGAACCTGATCATCCGGCCAGGTGGCTATTTAGATCGATGACTAAATCGTCGTCGCCGAATCAGCGGGGGCGTTATCGATTTCCCGAATATCGTCAAAGGCCTGTTCCGGCGCGGTCGCCCCTGACGCGGCATCTGCAGCCATCTTTCTAAGTATTTTGGGAAGAAATATCACCACGGGCAATATCACCGTGGGAATAAAGGTGAGCAAAGTCCCATAGATCACGCCGCTCACGTCACGCCATGCATATGTGAGCACGATCGACAGGCCCAGGTTCGAAACTGCAAAAACGATAGCCATGACCACTTGCTGCCGTATGAGGTTGGCTCCGTTTAGGAAAATTGCCACCGACTGAAAGGGTCCAAAGACGATGCTCCACCCACCCAACCCCAGGAGAAGCCGCAGGGTGGGGGTGACGGTATCGCCGACCCACAAGTGCAGAATC
>JBBSFP010000188.1:0-5927 GCA_038238625.1 Tepidisphaerales bacterium | reverse complement strand
TGCGCGGCACCACACGCTTCTCCCCGGTCACGATCCCACGTCGCTCGGCATTGCTGGTAACCGTCTCCATGTTCGCAATGCTAGTTCGCACCGACACCCCCGATGCCTGCGATACATGCGGGCTCGCCCGCGCCAGCCGCACCACCTCTTCAATGATCTCAGCCATGAATCTGGGCATGTCAACTAATACTCCGCTGGCGGATTCTGACCGTTCCAGCCAGGCGTTTTGCCCGGTGATCTCGATGCCCTCGTCCACCGTCTCCGGGTAATGCGTTCGAATGACCGACCCGATGCGGTCTTTCAAAGGCGTCACGATGCGGCCACGATTCGTGTAATCTTCCGGATTGGCGCTGAAGACCAGGCACACATCCAGATCAAGCCGAATGGGATATCCGCGAATCTGAATATCGCGCTCTTCAAGCACGTTAAACAGTCCTACCTGGATGCGCGGTGCCAGGTCAGGCAATTCGTTAATCGCAAATATGCCCCGGTTGCAACGCGGAATCAGTCCGTAATGCATCGTCGATTCATCGGACAAATAGCGGCCTTCCGCATGCTTCACCAGGTCGATCTCCCCGATCAAATCCGCGATGGTCACATCGGGCGTGGCCAGCTTTTCCTGATAACGATCGCCGCGGTGAACCCAGTTGATCTTCGCATCATCCTTCTGCTCGGCGACGATGCGCTTGCCGGTGCTGGTCGTCGGGACTATCGGATCATCATTGATTTCCACATCCGCCAGCACGGGAATCCACTCATCCAATAACATGGGCAGCATGCGCAGGATGCGCGTTTTTGCCTGCCCGCGCAGGCCCAGGAAGAGCAGGTCATGTTTGGAAAGAATCCCGTTGACAATTTGTGGCAGCACGCTCTGGCGATACCCGACAATCCCGGGAAAAAGCTCTTCACCGGCGCGCAGCTTGGCAATCAGATTTCGGCGAAGCTCGTCTTTGACACTGCTGGGGCGATAGCCGGATTCTTTGAGTTGCCCAACGGTCGCCGGATGTGGGTGATTCATTGCCGGGAATGATAGGACACGGATCGCGGCTTGTCCCATGCTGTGAAAGTGGGAATAAACCGAACAGGTCTTTCTTCCACCTTTTGCTACCTACAGCTACAGGGCTGATTCTGAATCACTCGATCTGTTCCTCATCCTCATCTGATATCACCAGGCGTTTGCCGGATTCTTTCCAGATATCCACCACCTCGGTTTGGATTTTTTTTCGGGGCGGTCGCGGCAGGAAGAAGCGCCCAATGCGAAACGCCAGCACCAGCCCACCGAGCAGGCAAAAAAGCACCACCGCCAGCACCAGCATGGAAACCCCCTGCAGCAGCTTGCGATCCGCTGGCTGCGAAGCTGATGCCATGGCACGGTAGGCGGGATACAGATAGTAAGACGCCGCCACCAGCAGCAGCAAGACGAAGATCGTCAAAAAAAGGATGGTTCCCCAAGGCGCCGCCCCCTGCCGGTGGTTGGATTGCGTAACCAAAGTACGACGTACGGCCACGCACGACATCATAGCTGATTGAGGTGTTGAACCGAAAGCCTTGAAATGGGCAGCGGAGATCTCACCATTTCACATCGGTGCGGGCATCGAGCGGGTATTTTTCCTGCAAGGTCTTGAACAATTGCTGCGATTCGGAATCCAGGATTTTGGGCATCACGATCCGGGTGGTGACAATTTCGTCCCCCTGTTCGCCGCCACGTTCGATGCCGTGGCCCTTGATGCGCAGCTTAGCGCCGCCGCTGGTGCCAGGGGGGATGGTCAGAGTGACGCGCCCCTCGAGCGTGGGGACCTCCACCTTCGCGCCGCTGGCCGCTTCGTAAACGCTGATGGGCAGTTCCAAGTGAATGTCCAGGTTATCCCGGGAAAAATAAGGGTGGGGCAACACCTTGGTCACGATGTACAAATCCCCCGGCTCAGCAGCCGATTGCTGGCCACGACCGCGCAGGCGCACGCGGCTGCCCTCTTTAACGCCCGCGGGAATCTTCACATCGATGGTTTCAATCTTGCCGTCGCGGTTGATCTGCAGTGATTGCGTAATCCCACGGGCGGCCTGCGCGAAGGTGAGCGTTACCGGATATTCAATGTCCTGCCCTCGCGCGGGCGCGGGTCGGGCACGGCGGTGCTCGCCCCGACCGGCGGCTGGTGTTTGTCCACCACCCGGGGCGTTGCGACCGAAAAACTGTTCGAAAATGTCGGAAAAATTGCCCGCCCCCTGCTGCCCGCTGAAGTCGAAATCTTCAACGGTCACATTCGGCTCAGCGCGCCACTGGCTGCGCCCACCGCGGGTACGCTGCCCCGATGCCCGCCGAAATGCCTCGAACGGATCTCCCTGCGGCCCGGTACCCCCTCCACCACCGCCCTCACCGCTAACCCCCGCATGGCCAAACTGGTCATACGCCTGACGCTTGGCCTCATCGGAAAGAACGTCGTACGCCTCCTGCACTTCCTTAAACTTTTCTTCAGCTTGTGGGTTGTTCTTGTTAACGTCGGGATGAAACTGCCGCACCAACTTGCGATGGGCTCGACGAATTTCATCTCGGGTGGCCTTGCGGGGCACGCTCAGCACGTCGTAATAGTCACGTTTGGCCATGTCTGAAATAATCTTAGCACGCTCACACATTTTCACCACAGCGAGCTTCGGTTCACGCGGCTGCTGGCTGAATCAATGATTCAAAAACCCTGGTTTTCAGGGGGTAACGCGTCCGTTACTATCCAGCGAGATGAGCATCCCGAAAATTCATGTTCTACCCGATGCCCTGTCGCTTGCCGCCGCCGGGGCGGAGTTATTTGCCAGCCTCGCTGAGGTTTACATCAAACGTGAAGGGCGCTTCGCGGTGGCGTTAAGCGGTGGCCGCACGCCCGAAGCTATGTTTCACCTGCTGGCCGCCGAGCCTTACCTGTCGCGCGTGCGCTGGTCGGCGGTGGAGATTTATTTTTCCGACGAGCGCTGTGTACCCCCAGGCCATGCGGATAGCAATTTCCGCATGGCTCGACTTGCGCTGCTCGACATCGCCCCCGTTGAAGCGCACAACATCCATCACATGCGCGGCGAAATCGAACCCGAAGCCGCAGCCCGCGAATATGGACAGTTGCTTAAAGCCCGCTTCGGCGACGACGGCGGCATGGACCTCACACTGCTGGGCATGGGCGATGACGGGCACACCGCCAGCCTGTTTCCCGGTACCACCGCCCTGGCGGAAACCAGACACCGCTGCGTGGCCAATCGGGTGGAGAAACTCGACACCTGGCGATTAACCATGACCGCGCCTTTCATCAACCGCTCGCGCAATGTGGCGATCGTCGTCAGCGGTCAAGCCAAGGCAGCGCGGTTGCGTGAAGTACTCCAGGGCCCGCGCGATCCCGAACGTTTACCCATCCAGCTCGTGCAACCGCAGACTGGTACGCTCACGTGGCTGCTTGACGTAGAGGCCGCGGGTATGAACGATGGCGGAAGCACGGTAAGTTTCGTTTAAGAAATGAAGGGTTCATGCAGGAATCGAGCACTCGAAAAATCTACGATCTGCACTCCAGTTTTTACGATGCGACCTTCGGCCGCCTGGTTCGGCGCCGCATCGGACGCGCCATCGGGCACATGAATGTGCAACCGGCGCAGCGGGTGCTGGATGTCGGCATCGGGACCGGTGCCTCGCTCAACTTTTATCCGCTACATGCCCGAATCGTTGGCGTTGATCTATCCGCTGGCATGCTGCGCGAAGCCCGCAAAAAAATCACGTCGCGCCATCTGCCCAGTGCCCATCTGCTGCAGGCGGATGCAATGAAGTTGCCCTTTGAAGATGACCAGTTTGATCACGTCTTTATCAGCCATGTGATTACGGTGGTGAGTGATCCCTGCCGATTGATTGCCGAGGCGCAGCGCGTCGCCCGGCTGGGTGCCCGCATCGTCATCGTCAACCATTTTCAAAGCACCAATCGTCTGGTTGCCCTGGTGGAAAAATGGATCTGCCCCCTCTGTTCGGCCATCGGATGGCGGACCGACCTGGTGTTGCAGGACCTGGTTCGAATGACCGGCATGGAAGTGGAATACCGCTACAAGCTGGAAAACATTGATCTTTGGGAAACGGTGGTCGTGCGCAATACCAAATCAGCCTTGCGCGCCAATGCGCTCTCAGCCGCTAACGCCCTGACGGCTGGACTGTCGGTGCCGTTGCCGGTTGGGATTCCGGCAGGACCGGGGGCCGATCCGGCGTTCCCTTCGGTACCGCATTTGGAACCGAATTTAGGGGCTGATCCGCAGGTGGAGCTGGCCGCTTCACCGGCGTTCGCGTGAATTTGCTCGACTCCAAATCCCCCTGCATCTCCGCCCCCCGCCGCAACAAATCCGCCGGATCAACCGTCTCATTCGTTGCCGGCTGCAGCACATAATGCAATTCCTTGTGGGCACGCACATGGACCGGCATCAACTCCGCCAGCAGGTCGATGGGGGCCCGATCAAACCAGGGTGCATGAAACGGCTGGGCGACCTTTATAGTCTGGTACCCATCCTTGCGAACGAACACTTCGAGCACCCCATAGGACAGAAAATCCCGTGTCAGTGGCGTGCGGCCAATCTCCTGATCATTGACATAAATCAAAGCACCAGGCGGATCGCTGGTAACGGTCATGGTGCGCTCAATGCACCCCGCGCCAGCCAACGCCCCGACCACGCAAGCCCCCCATGCCGGCCGCACTAAAGCCAGCACCCCGCTCATCGACCGCCGCATTGTTTTTCCATCGCGCATCATGCGATGGCCTTCATCCCAGCTTGGCCCACAGATGTCAAGATCGCGGCCGCTCGCGTAGAATTATTGATAAATTAATTTGATTTCCCAAACTCGGTTGGATATTTTATCCGCGACTCAGGAGGGATGCACATCCGCACCGGCTCGGGGCATCTCAGAATCTCAATATAGCTTGGACCTATCAATCGGGAGAGACGATGCGCTTTCTACCGCTTTCTACCGCTTTCTACCGCTTTCTACCGCCGATTCTCTAAACGTTTAGGCCATCCATCGGGGCCGCTTAGCCGTGGCTCGTCGCGAAGGAAACACAGGGCCCCTCTGCATGCTGCGGTCGCCTCTGGAGTAGAAGCCTTGGAAAACCGCACATTTCTTTCTGCTACCTACCTGGTCAAGGCGGTGAGTAATAAGTTTGCCGGCGGCGGACACGTCACCAGCACCGTCGCCGACAACACCGCTGTCTACGGCCCGGCGGATGCCAACGGGTTTATCGCGGTCACCGCCGACTCTGAAATCGATGCCATCAACAAGGGCATCGTCGCATCGGCCACCTCCACCACTACGGATCACACGCCCTACCAGTTTTACACCGGCACCAACAGCAATAAGTTCAGCGTCACCGCCGCGCCCGCCAACGATGGTTTGAACTATGTTTTGAACCTTCAGAATGGCACTTACCTCGCCACCGACACCATACAGGTAAGGCCGAAGATCGAATCGTTCACGGCTTTCGATGCTACCTATCCCGACGACCTGTCTACCGATACCCCACCCGCCATCGCCGGGCAGTCTCCCACGCCCTCGCAATTGACGCTGGTTTCCGATCCGGTTTCGGGGCAGGCTACGTTGCATTTGAATGGCACTTTGTCAGCCGATGATGCCACGCATCGCGCGCGGACAAAGTGGACGCTGACAAGTCGTAATAACACGGTCTTCGTAGCGTCCGGCTCACTCTCTGCCGATGGCAGCGACACGGTCATTACACTGCCCAATGATCCGGATACCACCGGCTACTTGCTGAGCTTTGGCTACGATATGAACGGCGATGGCGCGCTGGCGGGCGCTGGCGCTTCGGAGCAGCAGCGGCTCATACGCCTGCACGTCGTGCCGCACGCCGCGCTCGAGGTGATCGCCATCCCGGTTTACGCGACGGCCAACACGCTTTTGACGGTGCCCGTCGGCA
>JBBSFP010000187.1:0-5931 GCA_038238625.1 Tepidisphaerales bacterium | reverse complement strand
GATCCGCCGGGCCAGACCGAGCACCTGCACACTGAGACGTTGCTTAGGCTGCCGCAGGCCTTTTTCTGCTACCAGCCTCCTGCCTGCGGGGGCGCGGATGAGGCGGTTGGCCCCCCCCCCGCTGCTGCGGCGGGGCGGGTGACGTTCGCATCGTTGAACAATTTTGGCAAGGTGCACGAAGGGCTGCTGCGGCTGTGGGGACAATTGCTTCAGCGGGTGCCCAATTCGCGGCTGCTGATGTTTATTCCCGATGGCGATGCCGGGGGCCAGGCCCTGCGCGAACGGTTTGAATCACTGGGGCTGGATTTTTCGCGGCTGCTGTTTTGGCCGCGCAAAAAGCTGCCTGAATACCTGGCCATGCACCGGCAGGTGGATATCGCGCTAGATCCGTTCCCATGCAACGGGCACACGACCATGATGCACGCGCTGTGGATGGGCGTGCCCACGGTGACGCTGCGCGGAGCCACGTATGTGTCGCGCATGGGCGCCAGCGTGATGATGCACGCCGGGCTGCCTGAGCTGATTGCCGACACGCCCGAGGAATATCTGCAGATTGCCAGCGCCTGGGCGGCGGATGTGGATCGGTTGAAGCGCGTTCGCACGACCCTGCGCGAACGCTTGCGCGCATCGGCGTTGCTGGATGGGGAGCGCTTCACGCGCCATCTGGAAACGCTCTACCGCAACGCCTGGACGCGCTGGTGCGAACAGGGTTAGGTAGTGCGAACAGGGTTAGCTGTTGCAAACAGGGTTAAAGGATTCACATGGCCAACCATCGACCGGTCAAAGTGGGCATCATCGGGTGCGGTGCCATCAGTGGCGCGTATCTCAAAATGGCCCGGAATTTCCCGATTCTGGAGGTAGCTCTTTGCGCCGATTTAGATCCCGATGCCGCCCGTGCAAAAGCAACGGAATTTGGAATCAGGCCCGTGGGTGTTGTTGAACTGCTCGCGGATCAATCAATCGAATTGGTGCTGAACCTGACGGTGCCCCAGGCGCATGCGGGCCTCGCGCTGCGCTGCACCGAAGCCGGCAAGCATACCTACAGTGAAAAGCCGCTGGGCATTAACCGCGCCGAGGGCCAGCAGGTGATGACTGCCGCCGAACGCCAAAACCTGCGGGTGGGATGTGCCCCCGACACGTTCATGGGCGCGGGGATTCAAACCGCCTGCCGACTGGTGAATGACGGAGCCATCGGCAGGCCGGTGGGGTTCACGGCGTTCATGCTGGGGCCGGGGCATGAATCATGGCATCACAATCCGGATTTTTACTACCAGCCCGGGGGGGGACCGATGCTGGATATGGGGCCCTATTACCTGACGGCCTTGCTCAACTTACTGGGGCCGATCAGGCGCCTCAGCGGGATGGCCACCGTTGCCATTCCGCAGCGCATCATCACCTCTAAACCAAAGCAGGGGCAGACCATCACCGTGCGCACGCCCGACCACGTGGTGGGTACCATCGAATTTATCAGCGGCGTCACCGGCGTGATTGCCACCAGCTTTGCCACTTTTTTTCCGCAATATGATTCAGCGCATCCCATCACGCTGTATGGAGATGGAGGCACGTTAAAGGTGCCTGATCCCAACCAGTTCGATAAACCGGTGCTGCTGCGAAAAGTGGGCGATGAGGCGTTTGCGGAGATGCCCTTTACCGCGCCGACCGGCTACGGCCGCGCAGTGGGGCTGGCGGATATGGCCTATGCCCTGCGCACCGATCGCCCGCACCGCGCCAGCGGGCAGCAGGCACTGGCGGTGCTGGATGCGATGATGGGTTTCCTGGATTCCAGCGCCACCGGACAGGCATATGAACCGGTGGTGCCCTACACCCGGCCTGCATTGATCCCCGCCGATGGATTACAATAATCCCCATGACTGCGGTTACCCCCATGGCCCAGCTTGCGCCCGATGCCTCCTATCTGCTGATCGAAGACCAGCTCGATGCGCTGGGGCAGAAGTATCGCGCTCAGCGGCTCGTACGCGGGTTTATCCTGTGGATTACACTGGGCATCGCTGCATCGCTGCTGGCGGCGCTCATCGCGCACTGCGTGGCCAGCGCCTGGCCACCTGATGCCAGCGGCAAGGGCCCCGCCAAAACTGCCGAATTGATTCTCCTTGCTTCGTGGGGTGCCTGGATGCTGGCGACCTTGCTGCTGTGGGTAGGCAAGCCCATGGTGTTCCGCCCGCGCAATCTCGAGATCGCCCGCCTGATCGAAAGTCGCATCGGTGGCTTGCACAACGGCCTGACCAACAGCGTCCTGCTGGCCAGGGCAACCGATCTGCACCAAAGCCCGTGGCTGCCGGCGATCTTTGGCGAAGTGCTCAAGGGCACGCAGGAAAAACCGTTGCAAAACGCCATCGCATTCCGCGACCTTAAGCCGCTGTTGATCAAATCCGGCTGCCTGCTGCTGCCGCTGCTGGTGCTGCTGGCGGTGCCAGGGGTGCAAAACATCCTGACGCACGGCATGAAACAAATGTTCAGCCCCGGGCATTTCGTACCACAGGTGGGAAATGTCACCGGCCTGCAGGTGGAACCGGGCAATACGCTGGTGATCGCCGGGCAGCCGTTGGAAATTTCCATCAGCGCGTATGCTGCCAATCGCGCGGCGCAGCCGATGGCGCATTTGGTATTTGATGGAAAACTCAAGGAAGCCGATCTGATGCCGACGGCCGCGCCAGATAGCGCGGGGGGCGGAGCGCGGTTGCATTATGGGTATCGCGCCGAGCATCTGGAGCAATCGCTGCGCTACCGGGTGGAGGTGGCCGGCACGCAAAGCGAGTGGTACACGGCGCGCGTGGTGCAGCAGGTGAAGTTGCAGTCGCTATCGCTGCGGATCACGCCGCTGCTGTATACGCGTAAGCCCGTGCAGACGCTGACGATCAATCCTGCGGAGATTGATAAGACGCCGGTGAGCGCCCCGCAAGGCAGCGAGGTGCGGCTGTGGGCCGGTGTGGATGTGCCGGTGAAATCCGCGATACTGCAAACTGCGGATCAGCAGCAGAGCGACATGGAACTTCAGCAGGGTGGGAAAATGTTTGAAGGCGCGCTCACGCTACTGGAACCGGCAAAGCTTTCGGTGATGCTGATGGAGGGGACGCAGATTGTTTCGCGCCTGCCGGAGCAGGGGATTTTGGTCCAGTGCATCAAGGATGCCCCCCCCCGAATCGAAATGCGCTGGCCGGTGCAGGATACCGCTGTTGCCCCCGATGCGGCGGTGGCGCTCAAGGCGCTGCTGAGCGATGATTATGGACTCACATCGGTGCAGATTTTCCTGGCGAATAAACCCGATGAGACCCCGGCCCCGATGGGGGCACCGATTACCTTTCCCGATGCGCCCACCAGCGTCACCTTTGAAAAACTTTTGGATCTTTCTAAAGACCAGCGGCAACACGGCAAAGCCATTCGCGTGCAGCTTGCCGTCACCGACAATCGCAACCTGGCGGGGGTGATCAAAGACACCAACCCGCAAAATACCGGGCCGCAGACCGCCCTGTCGCCGGTGTATGAAATCAAGTTCCGCGATTCGCAGCAAATGGCCGCCGAGAAGAACGAGGCCCTGGATCAATTGCGTGCGGCATTGATGAAAATGCTGGCGTTGCAGAAAGAATTGAATGCCCAGGCGCAACAGTTTGCCGCGGGGTTAAGCCCGGCCACCCGGCCGGTGGTGGTGGCCAAAGACCTGATATCGCGCATCCACACCGGGCAGGTGGCCCTGGTGACCTTGATGCAGCAGACGGCGCAGACGCTGCACTACGAGCCGGAAACCCGCATCGTGCAAAAGACGCTGCTGACGATGGCGACCAGCGTGGGCCGTGAGGCGGCCGAGCTGTCGGCCGCCATTGATTCCGAGCCGATTGCCAAAGAAAAGCTGCGTGAAAATGATGATCTGCAGGGGCATCAGCGCCGCATCATTGCCACGCTCGAAAGCCTGCTGGCGGTGGTCAGTGCCAGCAGCGAGCCGGCTACGCAGCCGATCGTCAAGAGTTCTCCCGATGTGCCCAGCCGCGCCGAGCAGTGGGAAAAGCTCAACGAAGCGCTCAAGCAATTTATAAAAGAAGAGCAGCGGATTTTGGATCAGACGGCCAACCTCGCCAAAACGCCGGTCGACAATTTCACGGATAAAGACAAGCAGTTGCTGGAGGATCTCAAGCAGGCCCAGGACAAACTCGATGCGTTTATGCAGCAGAAGATCAGTGATTTTTCCAAAAATGCCGAGCAGGATATGGCCAATGCCGCGCTGCTCAAAGACATGCTTGCCGTCTACAGCGAAGTGACCATGGCCAAGGATGCGCTTCACAAGCAGGCCGCGGAAATTGCGGTGGCGGATGAGGAAAACGGGCTGGAGGGAGCGAAGGAAATTTCCAGCAACATCGAGAAATGGCTAAGCAATGAGCCCGACCGTGCCAAGTGGACGCAGGAAGACCCCCTGGCCAAAACCGATACCCCAATGCCGGAATTGCCCAAGGAATTGGAGGACATGGTCGGGAAGCTGATGGAGGAGCAGGAGGACCTGGACCAGGAGATGGAGGATGCCAACGCCAACTGGACGGATTCGATGGACAAAGGCGTGGGCTGGGATGCGGCCGATGGGCCGATCGCAGATATGTCGGCAAAGGGTGTGACCGGGAACCAGTTGCCCAATGACAACGAAATGGCCGGGCGCAGCGGCGAGGGGCGCAGCGGCAAATCGCAGGGCGAATTTGTGGGTGACAACGCTCAGGGCAAGGGTGGCCGTAACACCCCCACGCGGCTGGACCCGACTCCTTTTGCCAACGGCCAGATAAAAGATGAAAGCAAGGATCCCGTGGGTGGCGCCACCGGGGGGGGGAAGCTCAGCGGCCAGGGCGGCCAGGGGCTGCAAGGCCCGGTGCCCCCCAAAATGAAACAAGCCATGCAGCGGCTGGCGGACAAGCAGGCACAAATCCGCAACCAGGCCGAGCGTCTGCAACTGCAAAACCACCTGGGCAGCTACGACAGTTTCCATATGCTCAGCGCGATATTGAACATGCGGCGGAGCGAATCAGATCTGCGCGCCAACCGCTACCAGAACGCCATGCGCCGGCGCGATGTGATCGTTGATGACCTGGGCGCCAGCCAACAACTCCTCGGCGGGCAAATTCATGTGCAGCAGGATTCCACGCCCGAGGCCAACACTAAGTTGCACAAGGAAATAAACGATGCGATGAAAGGCGATTTGCCCGCGGCCTGGCAGGATGCGCTTAGGGAGTATTACAAGAAACTGTCGGCTGAGTGATGCCGGGGGTGCGGTGGATTGAACCCTGCCTGTGAATGAACCCCCAGCCGCTGAAAACCGCGGTGGATCAAGCCGCAGTGGATCAAGCCGTGGCGGACAAGCTGCAGCAGATGAAAGTCGAGCCAACGATAAATGCCTGATCCCTGGTACGCCGACGGACTTTGTTTTACCTGCACCCAGTGCGGCAACTGCTGCACGGGCGCGCCGGGGTACGTGTGGATCAGCCTTGAAGAAATCGATCGGCTGGCGGCGCATTTGAAGTTGTCCGCGCCCGAGGTGATCGATCGCTACTGCCGTCAGGTTAATGGCCGCTACAGCCTCAATGAGCGTTTGAGCCCGCGCGGGGAATACGACTGCTTATTTCTACATCAACAAAAAACCACTCCCCCCCCCGGCTCCAATGAGCAGCCGAAAGGGCGGCGAGGCTGCACCATCTACCCCGTGCGCCCGCTGCAGTGCCGCACCTGGCCCTTCTGGGATGGGCTGCTATCCGCTCCCGAAGTCTGGGAACGCGCCACCGATCGCTGCCCCGGTATGAACCACGGTAAGCGTTACACCCTGCCGCAGATTCACGCGTTAAAGGACGCCCATGATTGGCCCCCCACCCTGCCCCCCCCGACAAATGATGCGCGGCAATGAGTGTGGCAGTGACCCCACTGGCTGAAAAACCCTTGCTGATT
>JBBSFP010000186.1:0-5933 GCA_038238625.1 Tepidisphaerales bacterium | reverse complement strand
TCCAGCACCGTAAGCATCCTTGGTTTGTCACAATCTGGCTGCTTATCGCAACCAGACCGTCACAAACCCGCTCTATCAGTGCGGGCATTTTCCGCGCCCCTCCCCACGCCCCCGTGCAGGCGTTTTGCGCGCCCCTTCCCAGGGCGAGTTCTACACGCCGCAGCAGATATCGAGCATTCTTTCAGGCATCGTCACGCTCGACAGCCAGGAGCCGAAGACCGGCAAGCGGGACAAATTGGACAAAGTGCTGGATTTTGCCTGCGGGTCGGGCTCGCTGCTGTTGAACGTTCGTCACCGCATGACGGTGGGGAAAAATGGGCACGGGATCGGAAAAATCTTCGGGCAGGAGAAGAACATCACGACCTACAACCTGGCGCGCATGAACATGCTGCTACACGGGGTGAAGGACACGGAGTTCGAGATTTACCACGGCGATACGCTGACCAACGACTGGGACATGCTGCGGGAGATGAACCCGGCAAAGATGCCGAAGTTTGACGCGGTGGTGGCGAACCCGCCGTTCAGCTATCGCTGGGATTCCGGCGAGGCGGCGAGCGAGGACGTTCGGTTCAAGAGCCACGGCATCGCCCCCAAGAGCGCGGCCGACTTCGCTTTCCTGCTGCACGGGCTGCACTACCTGAAGGACGACGGGGTGATGGCGATCATCCTGCCGCACGGCGTACTGTTTAGAGGCGGCGCGGAGGAGCGCATCCGTACGAAGCTCTTGAAGGATGGACACATCGACACGGTGATTGGGTTGCCAGCGAACCTGTTCTATTCCACCGGCATCCCGGTGTGCATTCTGGTGCTGAAGAAGTGTAAAAAGCCGGACGACGTGCTATTCATCAATGCGAGCGGTCCTGGAAACTTCGTGAAGGGCAAGCGGCAGAATCAGCTGACGCAGGCGCACATCGACCGGATCGTCGAGACGTATCAATTCCGCAAGGAAGCCGAGCGTTTTTCACGGCGCGTGGGGATGCCGGAAATCGAGGAGAATGAGTCCAACCTGAACATCTCCCGCTATATCAGCACCGCCCAGCAGGAAGAGGAGACCGACTTGGCGGCGACGCATCACGAACTGGTGGAGATTGAGAAGGCGATCCAAAAGGCGACGGCCAAGCATAACGAGTTCTTGAAAGAGCTGGGCTTACCCCCATTGCCATAGCGATGCGTGCCGACTAGCCCAGCTCCCCTGTTCAACGAGGAACCCGCGGACTGTCATCGACTGGACCAAGGAAAGACCGTCGCAATGGATGGTTGGATAAAACTGAAGCCGAGTAGCCAAACATCAGTTGGAAGATTGGGAATTGGCGGTGAAAGTTGCTGATCGATCGGGTGTTTAGTGCGTCGCAGTGCCGAGATTTAAAAACCCTTTTCCGCGATCTGTACTGCTTTTAGCAGCGCCCGGGCTTTATTCATGGTTTCTTCGTATTCGCTGGAGGGATCGGAATCGGCGACCACGCCGGCCCCGGCCTGCACATCAAACACACCGTTGCGCCAGACGATCGTGCGCAGCGCGATACAGGTATCCATGTTGCCCGCAAAATCGAAGTAGCCCACCGCCCCGCCGTATGGGCCGCGCCGCGTCGGTTCGAGCTCGTCGATGATCTGCATGGCGCGAATCTTGGGGGCACCACTAACAGTGCCCACCGGAAGGCTCACGCGCAGCGCATCCATCGCCGTCATTCCAGACCGCAGTCGCCCGCTTACGTTGCTGGAAAGGTGCATCACATGGCTGTAACGCTCAACTTTCAGCATCTCGCTGAGGTGAACTGATCCAATCTCGGCTACCCGCCCCACGTCATTGCGGTGCAGATCGACCAGCATGATGTGCTCGGCGCGTTCTTTGGGATCGGTCAGCAACTCCTTTTCCAATGCCAGGTCTTCGGCTTCGGTAGCGCCGCGCGGCCGCGTACCGGCCAGCGGGCGGCTGGTCACTTCCCCATCCTGCACCCGGCACAACACCTCGGGGCTGGCACCGATGAGGGTGCAGAACGGATTTTTCAAGTAGAACATGAAAGGGGATGGATTGATGATGCGCAGGGCACGGTACACGTCAAACGGATTGGCTTCACTGGGCACGCGCAGCCGCTGGCTGGGGACGAACTGAAAAATATCGCCCGCCTTGATGTATTCCTTGCCCACCCGCACGGCCTCTTCGAAACCCGCGCGGGTGAAATTACTTTCGAAATTCAGTGTTAGCGGTGCGGTGACATCGATTTCCCCCAGGGATGACAGGGGCGGCTGCTTCAAGCGAGTAACTAGCAAATCAATCCGGCGGCAGGCTTCGCGATAGGCCTCCTCGATCCGCTGCGTCGATGGGACGATCGGCGCGCCTTTGTCAGCTGGAGGACCATCCAATTGATGCTCGCCTTCGCGCGTCAAAAAAGCGTTGGCGACCACCTTAATTGTCTTGTCCACATGATCGAAAATCACCAATTCCTGATAGAGCGCAAAAAGCATGTCCGGCAGGCGGCGATCATCCTTGGGGGGATTGGCCAGCTTCTCGCTTTCGTAGTAACGGGCCGTGTCATAACCGGCAAACCCCACCAATCCGCCGGTGAAGGCCGGCAAGCGCGGCTCGCGATGATAGCGGCGCGGCGGTAGCAGACGCTCCAGGTCAGCCAGTGGATCGGTGGTGTTAAACTCTTCAAGCAGTCGCGGCCCCGCCACCGCTGCTTTGTTGCCCCGCGCTTCGAAAACCAGCGACGGTGCGGTCGCGATGAAGCTATAGCGGCCGATCTTCTCGTTACCAATCACGCTCTCAAGCAAAAACGCATGGGCGTCTCGTCCCAGCAGCTCGAAGGCAGTCACGGGCGTCAGGTGGTCGGCGAGCAACTCGCAGTAGACGGGTACGATCTCGGCCGATTGCGCCGACTGCCCAAACGCCGCCATGTCAGGCAAATATCGCCGCATGAGCGAAAGTTTACCGCAAGCCCCGCGTGAATGCTTGTGGCCGTGGATGGGGCGGCGCTAGCGGGCGGAGAAGCGAAACATTGATTGCTGCCGATAATTTTCCCCCGGTCGCAGCACCATCGGCGCGAAGTTAGGATGATGCGGGGCATCGGGAAAATGCTGCGTCTCCAGGCACACGGCACCGTGTTTCACATACGCCCCGCCCAGCCCGCGCTCGCTCCCCAGAAAGTTCCCGGTATACACCTGCAGCCCGGGCTGCGTCGTCCACACCTCCATCACTCGGCCACTCTCGGGTTCATAAAGCTCCGCCGCACGACTCAGCGCGCGCTTGCCATCTGACCCGCAGCCGTTGAGCGCAAAGTTGCAGTCATATCCGCCCGGTACTTCTTTGATGCGCGCGCCCAGCGCTATCGGTTTCCGGAAATCCATCGGCGTCTGATCGACTCGGGATATCTCCCCCGTCGGAATCAGCTCCCCATCCGTCGGTGTGTAATCACTGGCATCTACTACCAGTTCGTGCTTGAGCACATCGCCATAGCCCGCGCCGCGCAGGTTGAAATAGCTGTGATTCGTAAGGTTGATCAACGTCGGTTGATCGGTGGTGGCTTCATACTCGATCTCGAGCTCATTCCAGTTTTGTGGCAGCGTATAGGTGACCTTTGCGGCGACATTCCCCCCAAACCCCTGATCACCCTGCAGGCTTTTCACCGTCAGCCGCAGCACGGCCTCATCCTCATTAATTTCGGCTTCGCCTTGCCAGACTTTTCGATCAAAGCCAATCATCCCCCCGTGCAGGCAGTGCTTGCCGTTGTTCGACGGCAAATCAAATGTCCGCCCGTCGAGTTCATATTTTGCGCCGGCAATACGGTTAGCTACTCGGCCACAGATGGCCCCAAAATAGGGGTTCGGCCCCAAGTATTCCTGCAGGCTGCCATATCCGAGAACGACGTCTGTGATTTGTTTTTTGTTATCCGGGACGTGTAATTCCGTCACCCGCGCGCCATATGTGGCAATGCGCACCATCATTCCCATCTGGTTCCAGAGAGTGTAAAGATCGACCGCATCGCCTTCGGGGGTGTGACCGAAAAGGGTTTTGGAGATGAACATGCCGTCTTGGATACCGTGCTACCGAATCGCTGGCAATGGGTGCGATCCCGACTTATTGGCGCATTACGTCTCGCCAGGATCTACCGCTGACATAGAGTCACGCTCGGCAGCTGTGACCGGGATTGGTAAGAGAGGTCGACAGGAGGCGCGTTATTCCGAATGCAACACAAACTGTTGATACATGTGCGAATACTTACCGCCCAGGTCGATCAGTTGGCGATGGGTACCGCGCTCGATAATGCGGCCGGCATCGACGACCAGGATAATGTCGGCGCGCATGACGGTGCTCAGGCGGTGGGCCACGATGAAGGTGGTGCGGTTGGTAAGCAGTTTTTCCAGTGAATGCTGCACCTGCATCTCGGTGGCAGTGTCCACCGCGCTGGTGGCTTCATCGAGCATAAATATGCGCGGGTCGGCCAGGAAGGCCCGGGTGAAGCAGATAAGCTGCCGCTGGCCCAGTGACATACTGCCACCGCGCTCGCCCACTTCGGTATCGAAGCCGTTCTTGAGTTCCATGATGGAGTCGTAGGAACCGATATCCCTGGCGGCCTGGATCACCTCCGCATCGGTGGCGGCTTCGCGGGCATAGCGGATATTTTCCATCACCGAGCCGCTGAAAAGGTAGTTCACCTGCAAGACCAGCCCCATTTGCTGATGGAGTGAATCCCCCGTGACACCGCGAATGTCCTGGCCATCGACCAGCACGCGGCCGGCCTGTGGCTGATAGAAACGAGCAATCAGGGAGATGATGCTGCTCTTACCACTCCCTGTGGCACCGACCAGGGCGACCAGCTCGCCGGGATGTGCCTCGAAACTTACTTCGTGCAGCACCGGGCGCTCGGGGTTGTAACCGAAGGTGACATTTTCGAATTGAACCAGCCCTGCAATGGGCTGCAGCGGCCTGGCATCGGGCAGATCGGCGACATCGGGCTTCATGTCCAGCAAGTTGAAGACGCGCTCTGCCCCCGCCATCGCCTGCATCAGCTGGTTCGAGAAATTCCCGAAATTGATCATTGGGGCCATGAACCAGTCCCAGTACATAAACGCCGCCACCACAGCGCCCACGCCGGTGGCAGTGTTGCGGCCGGCGCTGAGTCGGCCCGTGACGATCAGATAGCCACCGAAGGCTAGTATGATTACCTTTCCCAGGAACCCGATGAACTGCAGCAGCGGTTGATAGATCCCGTTGACACGCGCCACGTCCAGGTTGTTTTCAGTATTGATCACTTGCAGGCGATTGAAGACGCTCAAGTTGGGAACCTGCCGGTTAAAGGCCGTCACCACTCGCATCCCGGTAATGTTCTCGGCGAGGTTGGTGGAGACGCGCGTCAAACCTTCGCGCACGATCTGAAAGCGATAGCCACTCCTACGGCGGAACTGCAAATTGGCGATGAAAAGCACCACACCCAGCCAGGCCACCGACAAGAACAGTTGCCAGCTAGTTGTCAGCAACATAAACGCGGCAACGCACATCATAAGTGTGTTGGCGAGCACCTGGTGAATTCCCCAGACGTTGATTTCGCGCAATGATCCGATATCGCTCGTGCAGCGGCTGATGATGCGGCCGAGCTTTGTTCGGTCATAAAAGCTCATGGATAGACGCTGTAACTGCTCGAAGAGGGCTCGTCGCAGCCCAAACTGCACGCGTTCACCGGCACCGATCATGATGAGCATGGTCAGGCGTTGCAGGACCAGCGACAGCGTGAGCGTGCCCGCCCAAAACACGATGGTCCAGATGACATGCACGATGGCCTCATGCTGTGCCGCAGCGCGCACGGTGTCAGCGACGGGGCCACGCATGTCATCGGTGTAGCGGGAAACCCGGTCGATCACGTGCTGCATGAAACGCGGCGAGAGCATTTCCAGCACGATCTGCACCATTCCCGCAGCCAGTCCCAGTGCATATCTGC
>JBBSFP010000185.1:0-5969 GCA_038238625.1 Tepidisphaerales bacterium | reverse complement strand
CGATATTCCCGCTGATTCAATCGCCTCCAAGGACCCTACCAACCCAATTCTGCAACCCTCAGCGCTGTTGGGAACTACGGGGGCACTGCGCGTGTTGATCGTCGAGGATGACACCATGATCGGCATGGGTCTGGCAATTCAGCTTGAGAAGCTGGGTCACAGCGTGCTCGCTCACGCCGGTAACAAAGCCGAGGCCCTGAGCTATTTCCGTGATCGTAAACCCGATCTGGTGGTCCTCGATATCCGACTGGACAAAGCCGCCGGCAATACCCTGGCCAATGCCGGTGGGCTGGATCTGGCCGAGCAATTCTCCACCGAGCGCCGGGTGCCCATGATCATTATCACCGCCCACCGTGATCCGGAATTGATCAACCGAGCCAGTGCCGCCGGTGTGTTCGGCTACCTGCTCAAGCCCGTTAACCTGGAACTGCTTCAGGCACAGATCGAAATAGCGGTCCGGAGATTCCGCGAACATGACCAGCTCAGGCAAAAAAACGAACAGCTTACGCAGATGCTCGAGACTCGTAAGCTCGTCGAAAAAGCCAAAGGCATCTTCATGAAACATCTCAAGCTCGATGAGCCGGAGGCGCACCGCAGGTTGCAACTCGAGAGCCAGAAGCGGCGGATCAGCCTGGCGGAATTGGCGAAGAAAGTGATTGAATCTGAAGACTTGCTGGCGAGCTAGGAACGTATGGGCGTTCTACTGGAAACACAGAATGACAAATCTTCCCTCGAATCTGCGCCTTGGCACGCGCGGTTCGCTGCTGGCGCGGGCTCAAAGCGGCATCGTTGCCGATGAATTAATGCGGCTGCACGAGGGCCTGCGGGTGGAGCTCATCATCATCAGCACCACGGGCGATCGTATTGTGGATCGTCCGCTGCACGATATCGGGGGCAAGGGGCTATTCACGCGGGAACTGGAACAAGCGTTGCTCGCGGGGCAGATCGATTTTGCGGTGCATAGCCTCAAGGATGTGCCGACCACCATGCCGCTGGTGAGCCAAGAGAATCTAGTCCTCGCGGCAATTCCACGGCGGGAAGATCCGGCTGATGTGCTGGTGAATGGCAGCGGGCCGACGACGCTGGAGCAGTTACCTAAGGAAAGCCGGGTGGGCACGGGGAGCTTACGTCGGCGATGCCAGATTTTACAGATTCGACCGGATTTAATGGTCTTCCCGGTACGAGGAAACATCGATACGCGACTTCGAAAACTTCGCGAGGGGCAATGTGATGCCGTGGTGCTGGCGCTGGCGGGGCTGAAGCGGGGAGGGTTATTTGATTGTCAGGAGATGATGGCGATCCCGACAGAGGTGATGCTTCCGGCGGCGGGGCAGGGAGCGCTGGCATTGCAGTGCCGGCGCGACGATGCGGGGACAATTGCCCTATTACGGCCGTTGCATGATCCGCTCACCAGCCAGTGCGTCGATTCGGAGCGCGCAATCGTGGCGGGATTGCAGGGAGACTGCTATTCACCCATCGCCGCGCTGGCGATCGTACGACAGGGGCAACTGTGGCTGCGCGCGGCGGTGGGAGCGCGGGGTGGTTCACCACCGGTGATTTATGCCGAGGCTACGGCACCGGAGAATGAATCGGCCAGCGCGGTGGCGTCAGTCCTGGCGACGTTGCAGGCCAGTGGTGCTGTTGAGCTGCTGGCGAGCGTATAAATTGAGGTCCTCGATATTTGGGAGGCCTCAGCGAAGGTCCATTCCAGCACGCTGCATTGTCAGTATCCACGCGGGCGTCTGCTCCAGGTATCGCTGCACATGAGGGCCGCGCGTGTGGTAGTAGAGAGCAAGGCCGCCTTGCATAAATATCGCAGCCGCGATGACTCCGAAATAGATTGCCTGCGTGAGCTGATTAACCAGCGGGCCATAGGTGTCGACCATTTTATTCAGGGCCGGCTCACCGATCTTCGCAGCAAATGGGCCGGGTCCATTGGCCGCCGCCAGCAATTGGCTGATGGCGTAGATGATGATCGCCGACCCCAAGGCAACCTGATTGATCCATAGCCAGCGGATCACTGTGGGATTGAGCCGGCGCAGGCGTGAGACGGCGGTAAGTTCCACGTACGCCACTGCCCCCATAGCAAGGCCCAACAGCATCACCTGCCAATCTCCGATCCCACAAACGAAGGTCAGTGCGGCGAAGACGGCGACGGACCATCCATCAAAGGTAGCGACAAACAGGGTGCGTCGGATTTTTGCGAAATTCTGATTGGCTTCCGAAAGCGCCGCCATGTGCGCCGGCGAGAAATTCGGGTTTGCCGGATAGATTGATGCTGGCGGTAACGGCGGCGGTGTTGAAAAACCAGACATGCTCAAAGCGTTCCCAATGCGGCGCGTTTCGGTTGCATCTGCTACTTTTGCAAGAAATTCGCCAGCAGTTTTTCGCCCTGTTCAGTAAGGAAACTTTCGGGGTGATACTGCACGCCTTCCAGAGGCCAGGTCTTGTGGCGGATACCCATGATCTCGTCCCGGTCGGTCCATGCGGCGATCTCAAATTCCGGAGGCAACGATCCGTTCTCAATGATCAGGCTGTGATAACGCGTCGCTGTGAAGGGGTTGGGCATCTCGTGATAGATGGTCTTTCCATCATGATGGATCTGGTCCGTTTTTCCATGCATCAGGCGTGCGGCGCGTACGACCCTGGCACCGTTGACAAACCCAATGCACTGGTGCCCGAGACAGACGCCTAACAGCGGCAGGTTCGGCCCGAAGTGCCTGATGACGTCATTGGAAACACCCCCTTCGTTGGGTGTGCAGGGGCCGGGGGAGATCACGATGTGCGTGGGTTTCATCGCTTCGATTTCAGCCACTTTGATCTTATCATTGCGAAATACGTGTACGGGTATCGAGGGCGCGACCTCGCCCAGCTTTTGCACCAGGTTGTAGGTAAAGGAATCGTAGTTATCGATGAGAACGATCATGCGTGAATAGTAGGGTTGTCAGGGCAGTGGGGCCGTGTGTCAAGCGGGGAGTGGGCTTCAACAGGCTATAGGGCGGATCACCGGGCACCGAGCGCTTGCTACCTTGGGTTTTGGCGCTACTCTCTGACACATGATCAGTGCGCACGATGAGCTTCTGGCGATGGCGAATTTTTACACGCCATTTTTTTGGGGGATTCTGATCGTCTGGATCGCCACGGTGGTTGCGCATGAATTTGCGCATGGCATTGCCGCCTACTACGGGGGTGACTACACCATTCGCGAGCGTGGCGGGTTAAGCCTCAATCCGCTGCAATATGTCGACCCGATGATGAGCCTGATCATGCCGGCGATATTCCTGATGATGGGCGGGATCCCTCTGCCCGGCGCGGTCACCTATGTGCGCAACGATCTACTGCGCAGCAAACTATGGCAGTCACTGGTCTCTTTAGCCGGGCCGACTGCCAATTTCGCTATTTGTTTGATCCTGATTCTCTCCCTGAACCCTCATGTTGGGTGGTACGATCGCTCGGAAGCAACGATTCTGCAACAGTTCGTGGGCTGCCTGGCGGCGCTACAGTTTCTGACGGTGTTCTACAATTTGCTGCCGGTGCCGCCTCTGGATGGTTTTGGAATCATTGAGCCGTATCTGCCACCGCGCGTAAAAAACGTCCTTGATCAACCCAACGTCCGCTGGGGCTGCTACATCGGGCTTTTCGCGCTGATCTGGCTGGGAGCCTTTTCAAGACCCATTTGGATCACTTTTTTTACGCTGATACGCGCGTTGGGCGTGCCACCTCAGGTGTTTATGGAAGGTTTCGGCCGACTGTTCCACGGCTAAAAAAAATCACTGGCCGCTCACGACGTTGGTTTAGGAATTAAATACTGATCAAACGAAATACGGAGCACAACTATTTAGCCTTTGACGCGTAATGGGGAGCGGAGGTAGCCATGAGCGAAGACGTCCGGGCCGATCAACTGGCTCTCATCAAGATCGAGGGCATGCATTGCCACAAGTGCCAGCAGGCCATCCAGTTAGCCCTATCGAAAGTACAGGGCGTTCACGAGGTCGAGGTGGATTTTCCAAGCCATCAGGCATCGGTGCTTTTTAACCCATCGCAAGCAAGCATCGAGAATTTGATGAACGCGGTGCGCGACGTAGGTTACAAAGCAACCGGGTTTATGCGCAATCATGTCGGCACTAAACAAAGTTTGGCCTGATGCCCAGGGGGAACGAGCCGTCGGTTTTGGTTTAGGGTAACTGCGGCAAACTCCCCAGCAACACATCGGAGATCTCCAGGACGCGCGAAAGTTCCAGCGGATCAAACGCCCGCCCCGAGAAATCCACGACCAGGTACGACCCGTGCAGCACCATCCCGCAATCGGGGGGCAGTTGTGATTTCACCGGCCCCGCCGCCAGCAACCGTGCAGTGGCGGCGCTCTCGCCCACGGCTACGAATCGCGCTGTCGACAGCGGCGATGCGAACACCGTCAGACGCAGAAAGTCCACGATGCTCCATGCCCCTGCGGCCGGCCTGAGCGCGGTGATCGGCCATTTCTGCGTCAGGGGTCGGATTAATAAATTCCAACGGATTGGAGCCGGGAATTTTGTACCTGCCTCGGTCACCCTGATCGGGTGCATTTGCAGAATCGTGACCCCCGCGTTGGGACCACCCGCCCGGGCCGATGTAAAGACGATCCCAGGCACCGCATCCGACTGCAGCAACTGCATCACAACCGCTGGCAGTTCGGGCGGGCGGCGGAGCATTTCCCGTTCGGAGTGAAACTGCAACCTACGGTCGGATGCCCAGTCTGTTAGCGCGATCGTCCGCCGCTGTGTCGTCGACCGTTCCACCAACACCAGATAGACCCAGACGGATGCTACCTCGATGGTGACGAGCGTCAGCAAGGCGAAGATTGAAAACCCTGGTGCCATTATGCGTGGGTCTAAATCGAAACTGCTAAGTTTATGCTATTGCCAGATTCGCCGGTTTTTATCGGGAGCATTTCGCCATAACAACCATCGTTCAAGAAGCCTGATGCACGGGCCGATAGCAGGTGCGGCCTGCAGAGTGTGTCAATTTTCGCCAACGGTACAATGGTTAAACTGTTATTTTGAACCATTCAGGTTCGAGCCTCTCACCCATGAATTCCCTCGATCGATCTTTGCCAGGGCCCCGCACCGTAATCGTTACCGTCCCAATTCCGTTGGTCCGCGCACGCGCGACGGGCGGGAATTACGACGCCATTGTCCTCTATATGAAACGCCGTTACGCCCTGCGGATCAGGCGCTGGCGCCGAGCCATGAGCGGCTGCGCGTGGCAATCGCGCTATCAGGATGGCAGCACCACCAACTGGATCGAAGCGCCGGTTCCGCGAACGCCCATCAGCCTTGCTATTTTTTTGCACGAAGTCGGTCACCACGCAGTTGGGTTCGGGCGATACCGTATGCGATGTGAAGAAGAGTACCACGTTTGGCTCTGGGCCCTGCAGCGCATGCGCGAGCTGGGCGTCACACCCGATGCACGTGTTGCACGCCGCTTTAATCTCTCGATGCGCTATGCCGTTGCCAAGGCCGTGCGCCGCGGGGTGAAACAGTTACCAGCAACGCTTATCCCCTTCGTACAGCAGGGCTGATATCGAGCCGCGAGGAAGAACGGTATCAACTAAAAAGGACAGGATTCCGAAAAATCCTGTCCTTGAACATCGATCAATCATTAGAGCGTTACAACGTTCTATTTGACCCCACCAGGCAACGCGGGGATGTAAAAGGTCGGCAACATCAATTTCTCCGCAGTTGCCGAAGCAGGTCCTGGGATGGTTTCTGAAATACTGGACTGGGCCTCAGCCGACTCGGTCTTGTCAGAATACGTCCGCAGCACACCCGCTTCCATCACCACCTTGATCTTTGCCAATGCCTTGTTCTGGATTTGGCGGACCCGTTCCTTTGTCACGCCGATGATCTTGCCCACTTCTTCCAGCGTGAGTGGGCTGGTGTCCTGCTCCTGCCAATTAAAGCGTCGGCGAATCACCGTCTGTTCAACGT
>JBBSFP010000184.1:0-5985 GCA_038238625.1 Tepidisphaerales bacterium | reverse complement strand
CGGCGCCCCCTCATACATGAACGTCGTTGCACCATTGCTCAGTGGGCCGTACACCACATAGCTATGCCCGGTGATCCAGCCGACATCCGCAGTGCACCAGTAAATATCCTCCTCCTGCAGGTCGAACACATATTTGCAGGTGGAGTAGATACCGACCATGTAACCGGCCGTCGTGTGAACAATTCCCTTGGGCTTTCCCGTGGAACCACTGGTATAAAGCACGAAGAGCGGATCTTCAGCGTCCATCTGCTCGGGCGCACAATCAGCTGATTGGCCGGCCACCGCTTCACTCCAAAGCACGTCGCGGTCCTTTACCATTTCCAAAGCGGCACCGGTGTGTTCCAGCACGATCACTTTTTTAACGCGGTCCGTTTTCTTCAATGCCTCATCGACGTTCTTCTTCAGTGCCACGACCTGACCGCGCCGATAGCCCCCATCAGCGGTAATGATGATGCTCGACTCGGCATCTTCAACTCGGTCGGCAATGGCCTGGCTGGAAAACCCGCCGAAGATCACCGAGTGCGGTGCCCCCAGGCGCGCGCACGCCAGCATCGCCACGGCCGCTTCGGGGATCATGGGCATATAAATCGTGACACGATCACCCTTCCTCACGCCCAATTTTTTTAACCCGTTGGCGAACCGCCCCACATCGTCGCGCAGCTGATTGAAGGTGATGCGACGAACCCGGCCGCCGCCATCGCTGCCCACTGGCTCGGCTTCCCACAAGATCGCTACCTTGTCGCCACGCCCTTGTTCGATCTGGCGATCCAGGCAGTTGTATGCAACGTTGGTCTTTGCCCCGACAAACCACTGGGCGTACGGCTCCTGCCAATCCAGCACCTTGTCCCACTTGTTGAACCAACCCAGCTCGTCGGCTTCATTGCTCCAGAATTTATCTGGCTGATCGATGGATTGCCGGTAGAGCCGATCGTACTCGGCGCGCGATTGAATGCGTGATTTCCGCACAAACTCCGCCGGGGGGGGGAACACGCGCGTTTCGTGCATCGTCGATTCAATATTGGTCTGGGCCGGGGCAGGGGATTGGCTCATGGGTGACTGACCTCCAGAAGATTTGAGTGAGAATCAGGCGCATCAAGTCCGATTCCCGCGTGAAATGATAGTGTATTTTGCGGTTGGCTCCAAACCCTTCTTGCTTTGGCTTGCCCTTATGGGGCCGTCGGTTATAAACACCAACCTTTCAAGTTTTTGGAGAATTGCCATGGAACGTACGCTTATTATTCTCAAGCCCGATACCGTCCAGCGCGGGCTGGTCGGGCAGATTGTCAGTCGCTTTGAAAACAAGGGGCTGCAGATTGTCGGGATGAAGCTGATGCAAATTCCCGCAGCGCTGGCAGAGCGGCACTATGAGCCACATAAAAGCAGGCCGTTTTACCCCGGCTTGGTGAAATTCATGACCTCTTCCCCCGTGATCGTTTTAGCGCTGGCGGGAAAGGATGCGATCAATATCGCGCGGAAGCTCATGGGCAAGACCTTCGGCTCGCAGGCGGAGCCGGGCACCATCCGGGGCGATTATGGGGTGAGCAATTCTTTTAACCTTATTCATGGATCCGATAGCGCCGAGAGCGCCGCACATGAACTCAGTTTATTCTTCAAGCCCGATGAACTGCTCGACTGGACCCCGGCGATACAGACGTGGGTTTACGATTTTGGCAACGGTTCGCCGGAGTGATTTTCAGTCAAGGCCAGCGTTTTGGCCATGGAGAGCGCTTCATCGAAGCTGTGGATTCGGTCCTCAAGCTGTGCATCGTAAACGGTGTTCAAAAGGCGTTTGAATAACGGACCGGGGGCAAAACCCGCTGCGGTGAGCTGATCGCCCGACAGCAATGGCCGTGGGGCAAACTCGGTGCTCTCCAGTTCGATGAGCCGGGCTTCAATTGCCGTGGCATGCGAGAGGTCTACATGGAGGTGAAGGGCCCAGAGCAATTGACGAGACAAGTCACCCGTGGCAAGAGCCAGAAATCGCTTTAGCGTCGCCGTCCCCGGCAGCTTCGTATTCAACAGGGTGCCGACTCCTTGGAGCGTACCAGCCAGCTCGTCAGACTCCTCGTTGCTGATTTTCAATGACTGCCGTAGCGCCTGCACGATGTTTTGAATCGGTCGGCGTGCGAGGCATGCGGCAACCCGATCGCCGCTCGGCGCTGCGGTAGGGAGTGACATTGCGTCGGGCAGCGTTGCCGAAATGGGGCCACCCAGCGTCCAATCCATGCTCGCCGCCGCCAGCGCCAGCCCGAGCGGGATCGGCTCCGACGGCGATAGTCGTGCGAGGATCCCCGGCAGGGCAACCGGCGCGGCGATATTCTTAAGAAACCGAAACAGCACCCCCGTCAGTTGCAGCTCGTGCAGTAGTCTCCATGCCATGGCGCGGGTGGGGGGCTGCAACATCAACCGCATTTCCTGACCGACTCGCTCAGGCGCGATCCTCATCAAATGCGGCGCGTTCAAAGCGATTGCCTTGGCGGTTGACGGTTCCAGTGCAAACCGCAGCCTAGCCGCAAATCGCACGGCCCGCAGCAATCGGAGGTGGTCTTCGGCAAATCGCCGTGCTGGATCGCCGATGGCTCGAATCAGGCCCGCGTGCAAATCGGCCTGTCCGCCAATGAAATCCAGCACAGTTTCGTCGAGCGGATTGTAGAAAAGCCCGTTGATGGTGAAATCGCGTCGCCGGGCATCGTCCTCGGCGGTGGTGAAGCGCACTTCTGCCGGCCGCCGTCCATCGAGGTAGGGTCCGTCCGTGCGGAAAGTCGCAACCTCGATTTTACTACGGCCCTGCAACACCAGCACAACGCCAAACGCGGCCCCCACGGCTTGGGAACGCGGAAATAGATCGCGTATGCGCGGAGGTGGCGCATCGGTCGCCACATCATAATCCTGGGGGGGTATACCCAGCAGCAGATCGCGTACGCACCCACCTGCGAAGTAGGCAACGTGGCCCGCTTCATGCAGCCGCCGGAGCACTGCAATGGCGTCGTCACGATCGGCCAGATTAAGCGGCTCATTCGCCAGGCAGGACCTCTTCGTCTTACACCAGCTTTTTTTCCAGCGCACGCATGTAGGTCACATATTGCGGCAGCGTGATTTCCGGTTCGGGGCAGTCCTGCGGATACCAGCGCTTCTCGGCCTCAAGGCAATACCATCCTTCGTAGCCGATTGCCTTGAGCGCTTCGCACGATTCCTTCACGGGTACATGCCCCTCTCCCATCAGCTTCGGAAGAGCCTTGCCATCGTGCTCCAGAGAATCCTTCACATGCACGTATAAGATAAATCGCTTAAGTCCCTCGGCGGTATCACGCGGCGCTTCGCCGTTGTGGAAGGGGTGTTCCAAATCCCAAAGCACTCCGGCTTCCCCGGGATCAAATCCTTCCAGCAGCGGGCGGAAATGTTCGGTGATCGTCCATGCATCGTGTGTCTCCAGCACCGGAATGCAGCGGTGTGCCTGGCAGATCTTGGACACCTGTCGCAGGTGCCGCTGCGAAAGCACGACCGCTTCCTCGCGCGTCATTCCCTTGGGAATCGCGCCACCAAATACCCGCAGAAACCTTGTCTCGGCTTTCCCTGCGATCCGTGCATAACGCTGTGTTTCCGCCAGCATCGCATCCCAGCGATCAGGCTCCGGCGTCACCATGGTGACCGAGGTATTGAGACAGGGCATTTCCAATCCATTTTGCCTGCAAAGATCGATCGTGCGATCCAGGTTGGCATCAAAATCGGGGCTCTTGGTGATATCAACATCCGCGAGCAATCCGCGAAAATCGACGCCCTGGTAGCCATACTCTTTGGCCCTGCTGAAAATCTGTTCGAGCGTCCAAGCGGGACAGGCGAGCGTGGAGAAGGTGAGCTTTATCATGACGCAGAAACTACCGCTTCGATGATCGGCTAGCAAGCCGCGAACAACCAGCGATCATGGGACACCCGGGGCAGTTGCGGCCGGGGCAGTTGCAGACGGGGCGGTGGCAAACAGGGCAATGGGCAGCAAGGCACTGGCGGGTAAATCGATCTTGATATTGGGTGTGGATCTGCTCAACTCAATCCCCCCCAGGGCCGGGACCCAGCGAATCTTGTTGGCGGCCTCCAGCGCCCCGGCATCTTTGAAGCGCTCGCGACGGATCACACGGTTCACCTGTGGCAACTTCTGCCAGCCACCGTAGTGAAATCGAAAATACCACAGCTCGATTCGCCAGATCACATCACCCTCGGCGGCATGGAAATCCGTATCTCGTATCAGTCGCACCAGCGCAACAGCGTGATCATGATTCCCCTCCAGGACCAAGATGTCTTTCTTATTGTAAAAGTCCTTGATGTCCTGCGCGAGGGCGCGAATTGCCTCTCGATCGTCCACGTCCATCGGCGCGGCGTTGGGCTTGGGTGGGTCGTCGTCGGTGTACCAACGCATGGCGGCACCGGCCAGTACCGTCCCATCAGTCAGAACCAAGTCAATATCGTAGGGCTGATCGGTATTCAGGCCATCGAATCCGATTTTGTGATCGGTTACCACACCAACGACTTGATGCTGCACCTTGGTATCGACTGAGCGAGTCGCCCGGGCGACTTTGACCAGAACACCTTCAGGAAGGGTGACGATCACCTGCGGCTCGGCCGCAAGCGAAACCCGGCATAGAAAAAGGCTGGCAAGGATTCCGAAGAAACGGAATATTTTGATTGCCTGTGCAGGCATGGCTCCCCAAGCACTGCCCGGCCAACTCTCACTATGGGGCAATCGTCCCAAAGCTTATCGCTTGGAGAACTGGAATTTGCGCCGCGCACCGCGCTGGCCGTATTTTTTACGTTCCTTCATGCGGCTGTCGCGCGTGAGAAAACCGGCACCGCGAAGGGGTATCTCCAGGGTCGAATCGTATTTTGCCAAGGCCCGACCCAGGCCCATCACGATCGCCCCGGCCTGCCCGGTTGATCCGCCACCATTGGCATTGACCAGCACATCCATCTTGCCGCCGGTATTGGTCACTTCCAATGGGCCGAAGATGGCTTTGCGATCGGGTTCGTTGGTGAAGTAGTCGTTGAGGGTTCGGCCATTGATCTCGATTTTGCCATTGCCCGGCGCGACTCGCACGCGCGCCACGGCGCTTTTGCGCCGCCCAACACCCCAGATGTAGGTGGGCTTGCCCTGTGGGGCGCTGGATGCTTCAACTGCGGTAGCGGTGGGGTGGGACGTGTCTTGCTCAGCCATGGGAACCTTCGCTTGAAATTCTTAATCATTAGGCAACGCTCAGCGCCTGCGGCTGCTGGGCGGAATGAGGATGCTGGTCGCCGGTATAAATCTTAAGTTTACCCAGGATATTGCGCCCCAGCTTGCTCTTGGGCAGCATCCGACGCACCGCCAGCTCCAGCAGCTTCTCGGGATGCAGCTCTTTCATAGTGCGGTAGGAATAGACATGACGCCCACCGGGGTAGCGCGAATAAGTATCGTACTCGAGCACCTCGGCCTTTTTGCCGGTCACTCGAATCTTCTCCACATTCAGCACGATGACAAAGTCACCCGTCTCCACATGCGGCGTCCATGTGGGCTTGTGCTTCCCCTGCAGAATAATCGCGATTTTCGATGCCAAACGCCCCAATACCTGATTGCTGGCGTCAACAACGTGCCAGTCCCCGGGAATCTCACCCGGCTTGGCCATATAGCTGCTCATGATCGTATCCTTCGAAACCAGGCGATTCCCGCCGACGAACATGCGCCCCGCCCAAACTAAGGCAGCACGCGAGAATCGAGCAGTTTATCGAAGGGCAGGGGGTTGTCAAGAATCGAGGGCATCAGAATCATTTTTGCTTCGACAACCTGAATTTAACTATATCCGCATTTGACTTCACGATGCCGGTGCGGCTATTTTGCCCGCCTCCAAAAAACTCATCGAATTATCAAATTGAAATTGTTCACGGAGCTTGGAATGCCTTGGTCTTCTCATTCATCGGACATCCGCTCAATAGCTCAGGTACATCAACAGGGGGGGGGGG
>JBBSFP010000183.1:0-5990 GCA_038238625.1 Tepidisphaerales bacterium | reverse complement strand
GACCCCTGGACGAATTGTCGGGCGGGCAGCGGCAGAGAGTTTTCCTGGGCCGATGTCTGGTGCAATCACCGGCGGCCCTGCTTTTGGATGAGCCGAGCACATACCTAGATCTGCACCATCAGGTGGAGTTATGCAAAATGCTGCGACGATTAGCACGCGAACGCAACATCGCCGTTCTAATGGCATCACATGATCTCAACCTCGCCGGTGCTTATGCGGATCGGGTGTTGTTGCTGCATCACGGCCAGGTTGTTCGATTTGGATCCCCTCCTGAGGTGTACGATGCGGCACTTCTCAGTCATGTATATGGATTGCCGCTGCGGGAAATCAGGCTGGCTGACTCACGTACGCCACTGATCGTGCCTCAGATTTAGCGCGAATCAAGCGTAGCGGGTTGGATCCGTCAGGCCGGCGGCATCGAATCCGGCCTTGCGCAGCGTGCAGCTATCGCACCGTCCGCATGCCAGGCCATCGGGGGCCGGGTCATAGCAACTGCGTGTCAGGGCATAATCGACGCCAAGCTCAGCACCCCGACGAATGATCTGCGCCTTAGTCAAGTAGAGCAACGGCGCATGGACGATAAAAGGGCGTCTGCCACTGATGGACATGCGGGTAGCGAGGTTCGCCATTTGTTCAAAGGCTTTGATGAAATCAGGTCGGCAATCAGGGTAACCGCTGTAATCGACGGCGTTGACGCCTATGAATACGTCTGTGATCTCCAGCACTTCCGCCCACGCCAGCGCGTAGCTGAGAAAAATGGTGTTGCGCGCGGGAACGTATGTGATAGGAATATCAGAGGTCATGTCGCTGGGGCGGCGATCCTTAGGAACCTGGAGGTCGGCGGTGAGGGCGCTTTGCCCAAATTGGCGCAGGTTGATCGCAATCACTTTGTGCTGCGCGGCTCCAAAAGCGATTGAGATTTCCGCCGCGGCGATTAGTTCGTTCCCGTGGCGCTGGCCATAATCGAATGCGAGGGTGAACAGCGGTGCGAACGCTAGTTGCCGCGCCATGGCAAGGCAGGTGGTGCTATCCAGGCCACCGCTGAGCAGAACAATCGCGGGTCTTAAGTTGCAGGACATGGGCGCAAATTGTATCGTCACCCCCGCATACAAAGGACAAAGCAGCATGAAGATTCACGAATATCAGGCGCGGCAGATTCTGAGCGAAAACGGCATCCCGGTTCCGCCGGCGGAGGTCGTCTTTTCCCCCGAGGAAGCAGAAACGGCGTTCAAGCAATTTAAATCGCCCATGTGCGTGGTGAAGGCGCAGGTATACGCCGGGGGGCGCGGAAAGGCGGGGTTTGTAAAGCTCGTAAAGACCGCCGAGGAGGCGCACGACGCTGCCCGATTTATGCTGACCCATCGGATGACCAGCGTGCAGACAGGCCCTGAGGGAGTGCCGGTATCGGTGCTGCTGGTGGCACCTGGGGTAGATATCGCAAAGGAGTTTTACCTGGGCATGACGATTGATCGCACGCGCAACACCGTGACGATGATCGCCTCAGCCGAGGGCGGGGTCGAGATCGAAGAAGTGGCCCAGAGGTCGCCCGAAAAGGTGTTGAAATTGCCGCTACATCCATTGCTGGGCATGCAGCCCTATCAGGCGCGCGACCTGGCCTATAGGCTCGGTTTTACCGACAAGTTGGCCGCCGAAGCCGCCAAGATCATGCTCAATCTGTCGAAAGTTTTCTTCAAAACAGACGCCGCTTTGGCGGAAATTAATCCGTTGGTTGTGACTAAGGATGGGAAGTTAATCGCCATCGATGCCAAGATTACCTTCGATGACAACGCGCTGTTTCGGCACAAAGAGATTCAATCGCTCATTGATGAAACGCAGGAAAAGCCGTTGGATGTGCGGGCGCGCAAGGCCGGGCTCAATTACATCGCGCTCGACGGAGTGATCGGTTGCCTTGTAAATGGCGCGGGGCTGGCGATGGCCACCATGGATATCATTAAGCTGCACGGGTCGGAGCCGGCCAATTTTCTAGACGTGGGTGGATCGGTCACTAGTGAAGGGGCGATCGAAGCTTTCCGGATCATCCTGGCCGATACCAAGGTGAAGGGGATCCTGGTGAACATTTTCGGAGGCATCGCTAAGTGCGATCTCATCGCCGAAGCGCTGGTACAGGCCGGCCGCGAGGTGGGATTCACCGTGCCCGTGGTGGTGCGCTTGGAAGGCACCAATGCAGAGAAGGCGCGCGAAATCCTGGCCGGGGCGATGAAGGATTTACCAACGCTGCAACCAGCCACTGACCTCACAGATGCCGCTAAGAAGGTAACCAGCGCAGTCAAAGCGGCTTGATTCACTTGGTCTTCTGAGCTGTCGAGCGCCCGGCATTCGTTGCATCGGCCTTATGCGCGGCAAGGTCTTCCGCCTGGATAAAGTGATACTCATAGGCATCTACCAGCGCCTGCCAAGTCGCATCGATGATGTTGGCGCTCACGCCGATGGTGCCGAAAATTTCTTTGCTGCCATCGGGATGATCGCGGCGGCATTCGATTACGACTCGCACATGGGCGGCGGTTTCGGCTTTTGAATCAATCACCCGCACCTTGTAATCGGTCAGATGCACTTCTTCGATTGCCGGGTAATGTTGGCGCAGCGACTTGCGTAACGCGCCGTCCAACGCGTTCACTGGACCATCTCCTTCAGCCACCTGGTGTTCGATCACATTGCCTACACGGATCTTCACGGTGGCTTCAGCGACAGGCCCCTGACTGGCTGTTTGCACCACCATCACGCGGTAATGCTCCAACTCGAAAAACTTTTTGTACCGCCCGATTTCCTTACGCAGCAGCAGCTCAAAACTGGCCTCGGCCGCTTCGAATTGGAACCCGGCATTTTCCAAGTCCTGCACTTTGGAAAGCAGCTTCCGCAGCACCGGTTTATCATGTTCGATGTCAAACTTTCGCCCGGCCTTTACGGCAATATTACTTGCACCCGCCAACTCGCTGATGAGGATTTTGCGAGCATTTCCCACACTTTCCGGCGAAACGTGCTCGTAGGTACTGACGTCTTTTTGCACCGCGTGCACATGCATGCCCCCTTTGTGCGCAAAAGCGCTGGTGCCTACATAGGGCTGCCCGGGCGCGGGGTTGTGATTGGCCTGCTCGTAAACATAACGGCTCACTTCCGTCAGCCGACGCAGAGTGTTGGGGCGAAGGCAATCGAGTTGATATTTGAGCTGCAAATTGGCCACGAAGGGAATCAAATCCATGTTACCGCAACGTTCACCCACGCCATTGATGGTGCCTTGGCCGTGCTGCGCGCCGGCGCGAATGGCCGCCAGGGCGTTGGCGACTGCCAGCCCGCTGTCGTTGTGGGTGTGAACGCCGATGGGAACGCCCAGTTTTTCTTTGACATCCGCCGTCGCGTGGGCGATGAACTCCGGCATCGATCCCCCATTGGTATCGCAAAGGCACAGTAATCGTGCCCCACCTTCCAGGGCGGCGCGCAGCGTTTCCATCGCGTATGCGGGATTGGCACGGTATGCGTCGAAAAAGTGCTCTGCATCGTAAATCACCTCGCGCCCGGCCTGTTTCATATGGTGAATCGTCTCCTGAATCATCGCGAGGTTTTCTTCGATGGTGACCGCCAAAACCACCTTCACCTGATACTCGCTGCTCTTACCAACGATCGTGATGACAGGTGTCTGCGCATCGAGCAAGGCGGCCATGCCAGGGTCCTGATGTGCCGTCATTCCGCGGCGGCGAGTCATCCCGAAAGCTGACAGCCGGGCATTTTTAAAATGCAGCTGAGCCGCCTCGCGGAAAAACCCGGCATCCTTCGGATTAGACAGCGGGTACCCGCCTTCGATGTAATCCACCCCCAGCTCGTCGAGCTTTTGCGCGACCAGCAGCTTGTCTTGCAGAGAGAGGTTGAACCCTTCACCCTGTGTGCCATCGCGCAAAGTGGTGTCGTAGATTTCAATGCGGCCTGTGGTGCCCATAGTTCGCTTCCTCTATTCAATGCAATACGTGTCAATAAAAAAACCCTGCCATGCGGGCAGGGCAAGTGTCCATAAAAACGTGCATGGGCCCTACCCGCAGATATGCGGGATGATAATCGCAGAGCCGTTAATCGTAGCCGGTGACATTGGTGGAAATGCTAATACACGCTGGCTGAAAGTCAAATGTCCATAATTGCATGATGTACGCGGACCGATTCTTCGATGCGTGGACCGCGCGGATTTTCGACAGTGGCTTTCAATCGACGGGCCGTACCGATAGTCTGATCGACATGAATCCACCCACGGCCCCTGCTCGGCAGCGCGGGTATTTTGCCAATATCTACGACACGCTTAAGTCCATCAGCATTGGCTTGAGGATAACGCTCAAATATTGCTTCCAGAAAACCGTCACTGTGCAATACCCGGAGCAGCGGCTGGCATTTGCGCCGCGTTACCGTGGCATTCACGAGTTCGAGGCGGAAAAGTGCATCGCCTGCGATCTGTGTGCCAAGGCATGCCCGGTGGACTGCATTTATATTGACAAGTCCGGACCCCGCCGCATCGATAAAACGACTGGCATCGTGAGTAAGGACGATCCAAAGAACGGCGAGCTGCTGCGGTTTGCCATTGATTACAGCAAGTGCCTTTTCTGCGCGCTTTGCACGGAGCCGTGCCCGACCGACTGCATCCACATGGGAAAGCTGCACGATTTGAGCGCCTACTCCCGCGCGGAGGCGGTGGTGGAGTTTACGGAGCTGGATAAGAAAGGGCAGCGCACGCCCATCCCGCTGTGGATGGAGCGCAACGCCGCGAAGATTCCCTGGGTAAAAGAGGAGCTGGAGCGCGTGAAATCCGGGAAGCTGGCTACGACGGCGGGAGATATTCCGTCGGTGCATTGATCCAAATTTTCCTGGGTGTGTAACGAGCAGAGGAAATGACGGATCGGTTACCGCGCTCCGAGCCAAATCCCCGCGCGCAGCGCGACCAACCCCAGGGCAATGCTCCCCAATAAATTTAGCGATGCGACCAGGAACGCGCCGTCGTTGATCAGCGCGTTCGAATCAAAAATGTAGGTGGAGAAGGTGGTAAAAGCGCCGACGAAGCCGACTGCAATCACCATGCGTAGTTCTGGGCGTGTCTCTAAAAACGCCGCCAACCATCCCACCAGCAGGCACCCGGTAACGTTGATGAGCAAGGTTGCCACGGGAAAGAGCGTCTTTCCAAAGGCCAGTTGGATCCAGAAGCGCGTCAGCGCCCCGAGCGCTCCGCAGCCAGCTACGGCCAGACATTGCAGATAGAGTTTCATAGATGATGCGCGCCATCGGCTGAGGATTCTGGCCAGTCGGAGATGATACCGTCGTCAACATTTGCTTCGCTCGATTCCTCGGGAAGCGGTTGAGAAATGCCCTCATCGGAAGGCTCGGCGACGGCGGGCTGCTCATATTCGATCAGCGCCTGATCATTTCCAATCGCTGCGTCGTTCGGCGCGTTCTCGAGCGGTTGCGTGTCATAAAGGGGTTGCTCTGCGGCCGCGTTTTCTACCGGCTGTGCTGCGGGCCACAACGGTTCATTGACGGCATGTTCAACCTGCGCAACCAGGTTGCGCAGAGCCTCATCGGTCAGGTTGGGGGCCAGAGCGCGCAGATTGTCGGGTAGTTGCCCCAGTGCCGCCAGATCCGGGAACTCACCAGTCCCAAGAGTAGTGGTTGATGACAACCGGGCACGCAACTGCTTTGCGAGCTTTTGAATCAGCTTCTGAAGGCGGGCGATGTCACGCTGGCTTTCAGCGCGCGCCTGCGTGCTTTCCGCATATGGTTTGGCGAATTTTGCGGCGATCACAGCCTGTTGCGTTTCTAAGTCTTCGCCGCAGCGCGAGAGAATATCGCTCAGGCGTTTTGTAGACTGGTGCAGGCGCTGGCGAGCATTGGCAAGGTCAGATTGAAATCGCGGCGCCATCTCCGAAAGGCGCTCGGCCAGATGGTAAGTGGCCACCCGCTCTTTGAAAGGCGCCAGCTGTTGCAGGTCAAATGCCAGACCCTTC
>JBBSFP010000182.1:0-6008 GCA_038238625.1 Tepidisphaerales bacterium | reverse complement strand
GTATGATCGGCGCACAAGTTGGAATTCTCTTTGCTATGCAAAGTTATTTTCACGGTAAATCAACGCCGGGGCCATAAGGGGTGATGGCCCGGCGACCGAGATTCGACGTACAATAGCCGCCCCCTTCAAAGAAGAGATGTAAATGATCCATGGCGAATCAATCAACGACGGAACGGACAACGTTGGTACGATCAACGATGGCACGATAGGTGATCTGGGTTCGGCCCTGATAGAAGTTCCGCAGCAGGCGGCAATCGCTCCATCCGACCGGCCGTTTCACATCATGACCAAGCCCGTGGGTCCTATTTGCAATCTCGATTGCAAGTACTGCTTCTATCTGGAAAAGGAAAATCTATACCCCGATCACAACAAGTGGCGCATGCCCGAGCCCATGCTCGAAGAGTACATCCGCCAGTACATTGGGGCCCAGCCGATACCCGAAGTCAGCTTCGCGTGGCAGGGAGGGGAACCGACCCTGCTGGGAGTGGATTTTTTCCGCAAAATCGTTTCCCTGCAGCAGAAATACGCAGATGGCAAAAAAATCGGTAACGCGATCCAAACCAACGGTACTCTGCTCGACGATGAGTGGTGTGAATTCCTTAGTGCGAACCAATTCCTCGTTGGGTTGAGCATAGACGGGCCGCACACGCTGCATGATCATTACCGGGTCGACAAGCAGCAGAGACCGACGTTCGATGCCGTTATGCGCGGCTTGAGTTTCCTTAAAAAGCACAAAACGGAGTTCAACACGCTCACCGTCGTCAACCGGGTGAATTCCCGTCAACCGATGGAGGTCTATGAGTTCCTCAAAGAAATTGGCTCCGGTTTTATCCAGTTCATTCCACTGGTGGAGCGCAAGGCGGGGGGGGGATTGTTGAAGGTGCTGGAGCTCGACTATGCCGCGCCGCCGGTACCGGGAGAAGCTACTTCACCGGATGAACCGGTGACTGCCTGGAGCGTGGAGCCACGGCAATATGGTGATTTCCTTTGCTGCATTTTTAACCAGTGGGTGCGGCAGGACGTGGGTAAGGTATTTGTGCAGATCTTCGACGTGGCCCTGGGGCAATGGCTCGGCGCGCCCACAAGCTTGTGCGTCTTTGCCGAAAAATGTGGCTCCGCCCTGGCGCTGGAACACAATGGCGATTTGTATGCTTGCGACCACTACGTCTATCCCCAATACAAGCTCGGCAACCTGCTCAACCAGTCCCTGGGAGAGATGGTGCAATCCGATGCTCAGAAAAAGTTCGGTAATGACAAGGCCGACACCCTCCCTGACTATTGCCGCAAATGTGAATACCGTTTTGCCTGTAACGGCGAATGCCCCAAACATCGCTTCATGAAAACACCCGACGGCGAGCCTAATCTCAATTACTTATGCCCCGCTTACAAGCGGTTCTTCAAACACGTCGACCCGTTCATGAAAACCATGGCCGACCTGCTGCGCGCCAACCAGCCCGCGGCAGCGATCATGCGAATGCTCGCCAACGAACAGCAGGCAAACGTCACGCAATCCACCTGGGCCACCGCCACCCGCAATGATCCCTGCCCGTGTGGCAGCGGACAAAAATACAAAAAATGCTGCTGGGATAAACAGCACTGAAAGATCGGTTGTCCCGTCGCGAGCCGTTTGATTGGGCGTGGCATAGCCGGGTGACGTTGCAACTCAAAGGGGAGATTCTTTTTCCACCGACTTCTTCGCAAACACCTGCAGATGCGATGCCCTTGCCGCGGCGGTGGGATCGGCGGCAAGGGTGTGCTCGAGCTTTAGCAGCCGCTCCATCGCGCGCTCGTGGGTGAAAAGTTTGGCTGCCGATCGTAGAGGTAAAATCGTCTTGCCGATCACTTCGATCACTTCAAAACCGGCACGCGTGAAGAGTTTGTGCAGGCTGGTGGGGGTGAAGGTGGTGAGCTCGAACTGCTCGCGCGATTCGGCGGTCAGCCAGCGGGTTTTGCCGGTGGCCACAAAATCTTCCAACGCATCGAGGTTGCCCCGCTGCAGGAAGTGGTCGATGGCGGCCAGCTTGTTATCGGCGGTGGCGATCACGATTCCGCCGGGCGCGGTCAGGCGATGCATTTGACGCGCTGCCCGCGTGGCATCGGAGCAAATAGAAAGGGGATCACCCATCGCAACGGTCAGCGAAAAATGATCGCTGGGCAGCGTTGGCATCTCGACGATGTCAGCCACCACCAGCGTCGCTTTTTTAGCGCGGGAACCCATCGCCTCCACCTTGGCGCGGGTTTGTTCGATCATGGCGGCGGCGTGGTCGACGAAGGTGGTGGCAAAGCCGCTCTTCAGAAGCTTGAGGCCCCACTTTCCGGTGCCGCAACCCAGGTCCAGACACGCCGCGGATTGATCCCGCGGCAGATACGGCTTGATCGATCGCCAGGTGAGTTCATCGTGGAAATGCCAGAAGTGATCATCGTAGATCGAATCGTATTGCCGGGCGACACGATCGTGATAGCGGCGAGAAGCATCGGAGAAATCGGGCATATTAATCAGAAGATTTCGCGCGCCAGCTGGGTGAAAGCGAAGCCGCGCTGTTCGTAGTTGGTGAATTGATCAAAACTTTTATAACCGGTGCTCAGCAGAACCACATCGCCACGTGCAGCAATGTCTTTAGCGCGATGCATCGCCGATTTAAGGTCGATGCAATGATGGGCACAGTCGCCCAGGCGCTGTTTGAGTTCGGCCCCGGTGGCGCCGATGCACAAGACGGCCTTCGAATGGGCGGTGAGCGCGGAACACATATCAAAAATGTCCAATCCATGATCGCAACCTCCAACGATCTGAATCACCGTTTTCGGCTCGAAGGCCCCGAGTGCCGCGACGGCGGCTTGCGGAATGGTGGCAATGGAATCATCAAAGAAACGAATTCCTCCGGATTCATGGACAAGCTCCAGGCGATGCGGCAGACCGGCGAAATCGACAACTTCTTGCTGCGCCTCGTCAACGGTGATCCCAGCGGTCTGCGCCGCAGCGAGGGCCGCCTGGGCATTGCGTTGATTGTGTTTTCCGGGGATTCGCAGGGATAGCTCAGGATCAAGCCCGTTACCAAACCAGATCACCTCAGCCGGCGATATGTCTGCCAGTTCCCGGCAGCGCGGGGAATGGAAATCGAGGATCAAACGATCCGCGACGGTCTGGTGACGGGTGATGGCTGCTTTAGCGGCGGTATATGCTTCGAGCGATCCGTGCCATTCGATGTGGTCGGCCGCCAGCATAGTCACTACGGCCACGGAGGGCGCGAATTGCGTTTCATCAAGGTAATGGAGCATGAAGCTTGAAAGTTCGAGCACGACGACATCGTCTTTGGACATATTCGGCAAATCGGGCAGGAGCGATCCTCCGATATTTCCACCTAGCCAGGTTTTGAATTTACGCGAGAGCATGCGATGCAGCAGGGTGGCAGCGGTGGATTTTCCCTTGGTTCCGGTGACGGCAAAGATGCGGGCGGGGCAGCGTTCAACCAAAAGACAAATTTCGGTGGTCACGGGTACGCCGGCATTATGGGCGGCTTGCAGATATTGATTGGATGGCGGGATCGCGGGCGAAGCGACAACCAGATCGGGAGATGTGAAATCTTCGCTGCGGTGCTCGCCCAGGCGAAATTCGATCGACAGCCCTTCCAGTTGGGCACACTGCTCGGCGAGTTTTTCCGGAGAAGCGGTGTCGGTTACCAGCACGTTAGCGCCCTGTTCAACCAACCAGCGCGCGGCCGCAACCGAACCCCCAAAGTGCCCCAGGCCAGCAACGGTGACGCGCTTGCCCTTCATGCCAATACCTTCGCTAAATCTGCCTTCATGTCGAGCACGGCCTGCTCCACGCACTTTTTCCAGTCACCACTGATTGCCGCATATTTTGATTCGCGATGGGCGTACAGAATGCTGCGGCTTGCAGAGACGATGGCACCCTTTCCCTCGCGAAAAGCCGCGCGCGTCATCTCAGCGGTCGCCCCCTGCGCCCCGTAGCCAGGCAATAAAAAGATCGAGCGGGGCAATCTTTGTCGTAGCGATTCCATGGTGTGCGTCTGAGTCGCGCCAACCACCGCGCCGATCAGGCTGTACCCCTTCTCCCCCACCAGGGCAGGCTGGGCGGCAATGGTCGCCAGCTCATCGGCCAGCATTTCCGACCATGTGCGACCATCAGCGAGCGCGACATCCTGCAATTTCCCGGAGCCAGGGTTGCTGGTGCGAACGAGTACAAAAAGTCCTTTTTGATACTCCCGCGCTGTTTTCACAAATGGTTCGATCGTGTCCAACCCCAACATGGGGTTAACCGTAATCGCATCGGGCAGGCGAATGTCTTCCGAATCGTCAAAGGGCGGCTCGGCCAGATGCGCGGCGGCATAGGCGCTGGCGGTCGTGCCGATGTCGCCGCGTTTCACGTCGCCGATTACCAGCAATCCCAGTTCCTTGGCTTCCTGCACGAGGCTGTAATAGGCCTCGACGCCTTCCCACAAATATCTTTCGAAGCAGGCGGATTGAAACTTCACGATGGGCACATGCGGCGCTACGATCTTGAGCACACCGGTGGTGAAAGCGAATATCGCATCAATACTTCCTTCCAGGTCGTCGGCATTGCGGGCCGGGTCATGCCGTAGCAGCCCCTCGGGCAACATCTCAAAGATAGGGTCGATGCCCACGCAAATGGGCGCGCCTTTGCTTTCGATAGCTTCGATCAACTGGTCGCTAAACATTTCTGATTTGGCCATGATTTTGTCGCTGGCGATGATAGCGGGTTGCGCAGCAATTTGCAGACTGCCGCTCGTGCGGTAATCATCGAGATGGCAGGGGAAGCAATTGATCCAAGGAGAACACATGAAGTACCGCAAGTTTGGCCGACTGGGTTGGCAGGTTTCATCCATCGGATTTGGCGCATGGGCGATCGGTGGAAGCTGGGGCCCGCAGGAGGATGCGGATTCCGTGGCGGCACTGCATCGCGCTTTAGACCTGGGAGTCAATTTCATCGATACCGCACAGGGATATGGCGACGGCAAGAGCGAACGCATCATCGGCAAGGTGCTAAAAGCGCAGGGCCAATCTGGCAAAAACCAACGGGTTTATGTAGCAACCAAAATTCCCCCCAAATCGCCCGGAGATTGGCCGCCCTCCCCCTATGACCGATGCGAGGACCGTTATCCGGAAAGTTACCTGCGCGAGCGCGTCGAGCGCAGCCTGCGTGATTTGCAGACCGATTGCCTGGATATCATTCAATTGCACACCTGGACGCGCGCGTGGAACAAATCGCCCTATGCGCTGGAGATATTGCGAAAGTTGCAGAAGGAAGGAAAGTTGCTTGGGATCGGCATCAGTACGCCGGAGCACGATCAAAATTCGTTGATCGACCTGATACGCGGGGGGTGGCTCGATTCAGTGCAGGTGATTTACAACATTTTCGATCAGGAACCGCAGGCGGAATTTTTTCCGGAAGCAGTAGAGAGCGACGTCGGCGTGATCGTGCGTGTGGCGCTGGATGAAAGCGCGCTGGCGGGCAAACTGACTGCCCAAACCAAGTGGGACGACAAGGATTTCCGTACCCGTTATTTCGCAGGCGACCGCCTGACACGCACGATTGAACGGGTGGAGAAGGTTCGCCAGACCGTCGGCGACTCAGAGCGCGACATGGCAACGGCAGCGCTGAAATTCGCTCTCAAGCCGGCGGCGGTATCGACCGTGATTCCCGGCATCCGCACCATCACCCAAGCGGAAGCCAACTGTGCCGTGAGCGATGCCCCACCGATCACCGATGACCTGGAACATCGGCTTCGTGCCCACCAATGGCGGCGGGCGTTTTGGTACACGGGCAAATGAATGCTAAATGCAGGATCCAAAGCGCGAATTTCATCCAAAAAACAAAAACCCCGATTTCATCCGTGCGACCAATGGCGACGCGGATGAAATCGGGGCCGTTTTATTGATAAGGGAATGCGAAAGGTTAGCGCTTGCGTCGATCGCGGCGGGCTTTGCGCTTTTTGCTGCCGATCTTGCGCCGGCGCCGTGGCTTGGCC
>JBBSFP010000181.1:0-6013 GCA_038238625.1 Tepidisphaerales bacterium | reverse complement strand
TTGATCCGATTGAAGCGATGGCAGCCCGCAAGGATCGGCTCCGAAAAGCGCGCGGGCTCTACGACCGCGTGATCGATCTATATCATGCTCATCCACCCGCCGATGATGCAGGAAAGCTGTATCAAAAACTCAGCCACTATTACACCGCAGATTGCGTCTACGACCTGGGCAATTACGAGGAAGCGATTCGCCTCTACGATGCGGCCGCGTTCCGCTACCAGAATGATCCGTCTTCGCTGGCGGCCTATGTGCAGATCGTGAACGCCAACTGCGCTCTGCAGCGTTTTGACGATGCCCGCACGGCCAACGAGCGTGCCAAGTGGCTGCTCAAGCGAATGCCCCCTGAAGCGTTCGCCAACGGGTCGTTCACCATGCCGCAGAAGTATTGGGAAGAATGGCAGCAGTGGACGAGCAAATCGACATCGTGGGGCAAATGAATTCCTGGAGTTTGCAATGAATGCCGACCCAATCATCGAAGCCCTCGAACAACAAGTGGCCTGCTGCCAGCGGCTCGCCAAGCTCTGCGAACTGCAACATCAGTACGTGCAGCAGGGGCAAACCGAAGCGTTACTGGAACTGCTGACCCGACGCCAGACAGAGCTGGATGACCTGACGCGGCTCGAGCAGATCGTGGCACCCGCCAAGCGGGAATGGAGTCAATACACTGCTGCGTTGGCGGCTTCGGAGCGTGAGCGCGGCGAGGCATTGCTGGCTCAGACGCGGGCCCTGCTGGAGCTGATCACCAGCGCCGATCATGATGATGCCTTGGTGTTGCAGCAGCGAAAGTTGAACGTGGGGCGACAGCTCAACCAGGCCTCTGCGGCGCGGCAGATCAATCGCAATTACGCCGCCGCCGCTTATGGGCCGCGCGCCAGTAATCTGGATCTTAAAAAATGAGCGGCCTGGTTACCCCATCATCATCGACCGAACGGGTGGAAGAGCTCGGGCGCATTATTCTCGCATACAGCGAAGTCACCGAGCGATTGCAGCAATCGCATGAACAATTGCAGCAAACCGTACAGTCGCTGCGGCTGGAACTGGGGGAGAAAAATCGCCAGCTTGAGCGGCGTAATCGCCTGGCGGCGCTTGGAGAAATGGCAGCGGGAATCGCCCACGAAATCCGCAATCCACTGGGCGGGATCCAACTGTATGCATCGATGCTGGGCCGGGATGTGGAGGATCGCCCACAGGCGCTGGCACTGGTGAAAAAGATTTCAGCGGGGGTCAAAACGCTCGATGGGCTCGTGAGCCAGGTACTACAGTTCACGCGTGAGATCACGGCCAACCGGGCCTGGGTGTGCGTGGCGGACCTGGTGGCGCAAACCATCGATCTGGCCGCGCCGGTTTTGCAGCCGAACCTTGTTGTTCTGGAGACCGATGGCCCGAAGGATCTGCGAGTGAACGTCGATCCGCTGCTGCTGGGACAGGCGATGTTGAACCTGGTGCTTAACGCGGGTGAGGCGCTGCGCGGGCGGCAGGATGGGTGCGTGCAATTGCGCTGGTGCGCCAGCGGTGAATCAGGCTTGTACCTGTCGATCAGCGACAACGGACCGGGCATCGAACCGGCGGTCATGGACAAGTTGTTCAACCCGTTTTTCACCACCAAAGAAACCGGCACCGGGCTCGGCCTGGCGATCGTGCATCGCATCGTTGAGGCACACGATGGGACGATCAGCGTGAGCAACATCGCCAGCGAACCGGGTCATGGCGCGGTGTTTGAAATTCGAATTTAAAGAGACGCGGAGGCAGGAATGGCTAAAATTTTAGTGCTCGATGATCAGGAAATGATGCGTGACTCGCTGGCGGGAATTCTGACGCGTGAGGGGCATGAGGTGGTTGCCAGCGGGGATGCGCAGCAGGCGATCGGTCGACTGAGCGCGGCGCGGTTTGACCTGCTGATCACCGATCTAAAGATGCCAAGGATGACCGGGATCGAGGTGCTGGCGGAGTCAAAAAAGCTGCGGCCCGAAATGCCGGTGGTGCTGATGACCGCCTATGCGAGTGTCACCACAGCGGTGGAGGCGATGAAACTGGGAGCGTACGACTACATTCAAAAACCATTCGATGGGGAGGAGATAAAGCTGCTGGTTGATCGCACGCTGGAACACACGCGACTGATCAAAGAGAACCAGGCGCTGCGCAGCATCGTCGAGGTGAGTTCGCCCAGGCCGCTGATCGGCACCGGCCCTGCGATGGCGGAGGTACAACGAAAAATTGCGTTGGTCGCGCGCAGTAGCGCGACCGTACTGGTGTGCGGGCAGAGCGGTACGGGTAAAGAAGTGGTCGCGCGAGCAATCCATGCGGAATCCGATCGCCGCGAGCGGCCGATGCTGGCGGTGAACTGCGCGGCGTTGTCAGAGAACTTGCTGGAGTCGGAATTGTTTGGCCATGAGAAAGGCGCGTTCACCGGCGCGGATCGGTTGCGACGCGGACGCTTCGAACTGGCGGACGGTGGCACGTTACTGCTGGATGAAATCAGTGAAATCGCAGCCGGTCTACAGGCGAAACTGCTCCGTGTGTTGCAGGAAAAACAGTTCGAGCGGGTGGGGAGTTCCATGACGCAGCAGGTGGATGTGCGCGTGATTGCCACGACCAACCGCGACTTGGAAACGGCAGTGCGTGAAGGGAAATTTCGGCAGGATCTTTACTACCGGCTAAACGTGGTCCCGATCGAGTTGCCACCGCTGCGGATGCGGACCGAAGACATCGCGGATTTGAGCCGTCATTTTCTGCACGTCGTTGCCAAGCGAGACAACCGGCCGTTCCGCCATCTGGAGCCGGAGGCACTGCGGTTGCTCCAGCATTACACCTGGCCGGGGAATGTGCGCGAGCTGCAGAACATCCTGGAGCGCGCCTGCGTGCTGGAATCGCAGGAGGGGCTGGTGCGGGCCCAGACCATTGAGCCGTGGCTGAAGACCTATGCATCACCGATAGCCGATGGCCTGACCGGGCGTCCGTTGGCGGACATCGAGAAGCAGGTGATCCTCAGCACGCTTCAGCAATTTAAAGGACACCGTTTGAAAACGGCGCACGCGTTGGGGATCGGTGTGCGGACGCTGGGGATGAAGCTCAAGCGCTGGCGCGAAGAGGAGACTGGCGAGGTGGATTTTACCGAAGAGCTGGACGAAGTTACCGAGACTGAAGCCGAGGCTGAGGCCGAAGCTGAGCTGTAAAATCCAGCGGCGATTGTTGCGCGATTCGCGCAGGTGTTGCGCCTGGGAATGCGAAATTGGCCCTGAAAAACCCGATATGAATGTTGGTACGGGGTTTGAATACGGCGTGGATAGTGCGATGGTAGCGGCGCTGACAGGATGTCACGCTGCGGGCATGAAGCGGAGCTTTGTGCCGAAGATTCAGCGGAGCTGAAAATCATGTTCATCCAGCGGATGCTCAATCAAACCGGCGCGCCGGCACTGGAGCGATTGCTGAGCTTCACCGAAGCGCGGCAGGGCCTCATCGCTGACGACATCGCCAACGTTGATTCGCAGAACTATCGACAAAAGGATTTGTCGGTGGAGCGATTTCAGCAGATGTTACGGCAGCGTGTGGATGCAGCGCACAATCCCGCGCACAATCCCTCGACCGGAAGCAGCCCCGCCGGTGCCGATGATTTTTCGGACATTGACGCGGAACTGGAATATCCCACTCGCGGCATCCTGTTTCACGATGGGAACAATCGTTCGATGGAACAACTGATGAGCGACCAGGCGAAGAACGCGCTGATGCACCAGGTGGCAGTCGAGCTATTGCGTAAGCAATACCAGAGCATGCAGGCGGCTCTGCAGGACAAAGTGGGTTAATCGAATAACGAACAGGAGGTTCGTGCATGTTTGATTCATTGGACATCAGTGCCAGCGCCCTCCAGGCGCAGCGCACACGGCTGGACACGATCGCGACCAACATCGCCAACATGAATACCACGCAGGGCCTGGACGGTAACCCCTATCGGCGGCGCTATGCGGTGTTCGCGCAGGGGCAGGAGGGCGATTCATCACGGCCGGGCGTGCATGTTTCGAAAATTGAAAAAGACCAGGGCGCGTTTCGCGTGGTCGACCGGGATGGGAAAAAGGTGTTGTATCCCAACATCGACTTATCGCAGGAGTTTGTCGATGCGTTGGAATGCTCGCGGGCTTATGAAGCGAATGTGACCACGATGGAAGTGACCAAGGCGATGATCAACGCATCGTTGCGGCTGGTGGCTTAAATCGGTTCGAGCTAAAGAGCCGATAGATAAAACAAGATGATCAACGGCGTGGGAAATCTTCCGGGGGGGATGAGCGCCGGCAAGACGGGCGTGACAGCCAGTGGTCCGGGCGGCGCGGTCGGTGCATCGGGTGGGACGAGCTTTGCCGACACCCTGAAAAACAGCATCGAAGAAGTGTCCCGGCTGCAGCAGGACGCCAGCAAAGCGGTCGAAGATTTGGCGACGGGAAAGACGCAAAACGTCACCGGCGTAATGACCGCAATGGAAAAATCTGACATGGCGTTTAAGACGCTGCTCGCCATCCGATCAAAGCTGATGGAGGCGTATGATGAGATCAAGAACATCTCCGTTTGATTTTATATCCTCCGATTTTTTGTAGCCCTGCGCGATAGCCTCAAATCTGTCAATTCTGAATTTTTAATAGATTCTGATTGCTAATTGGTACCCCGGATTGTAGAAATTCTCACGGGCTGGCGGAGCCAGTCTTAAAAAACTCATTGCCACGGAAGGCAGAGCCATGGATTTCTTCAAATCTCAGTTGGCCCGTCTGCAAGAGCAGATTGGGCAGCTCAGCGCGACCCAAAAAATGCTGACCGCTGCGCTCCTGGCGATCATGGTCATGACCATGGTCTTCTGGGGGCGCTTTGCAGGAAAGCCGGAGTTTGAGGCGGTCATCGATCAGGATTTAAGCGTCGAGGACATGGCGCGGATGAAGACCGCTATCGCCGCCAAGGGGGTCAGCTATCAAGTCAATGGAAATCGGCTGCTGGTGCCCGCAGACCGAAAGTTCGAGCTGTTCGTGGACCTGAGCTACGCCCAACTTTTGCCCGCCAACAGCGAGAGCGGGTGGGATCAGATCATCGCCAAGATGGACAGTCCGTGGAATTCGCCATCGCGCAACGATGCGATGTGGAACAAGATCAAAGAGGCGACGCTGGGGCAGGTGATCAGCGCGTTTCCCCGCGTGGGCAAAGCGATCGTGATGCTGGATCAGAAGCAGCGGCGGACGTTATCGGAAAATGATACATCGCCTTCGGCATCGGTGATCATCACGCTAAAGAGCGGCCAGCACATGGACAAGAAGCTTGTGGGGGCCGCGGCCGATGCAGTTGCCGGGGCGTGCGCAGGCATGCAGCGCGGGCGGGTGAAGGTGATTATCGATGGGGCATCGTTCACGGTGGAAGATGCGGGCGCGGATGGCTCTTCCGGCGGGGATTGGCTGGACAAAGTAAAGGAGACCGAGCGCTATTATGCGGGGAAGATTAACGAACACCTGGCGCATATAGAAAACGCGATGATTTCGGTGAGCGTAGATCCCGTGACGGAGAAGATCACCACCGTGAGCACGCTCTATGACGGTGCTCACAAACTGCAATATGACCAGCACATCAAGACCGAAACCGAAGAGAACACAACCACTTCAGCCAACGGCAACGGAGAAACCGGAACGGGCCCGAACCTGCGTTCAGAGGTGACGCCATCCCGGGGGGGGGAGGGGACAAACCACACCAACGAAAAGAGCGAAACTGATACGGCGATGCTGGTGCCGACGACCAACCAGTGGAAGTCGAGTCCTCCCGGGGCGATACCGGTGGTGGCGGTTTCGGTGCAGGTTCCACGGAGTTACATCGTGAGGGTAGCGAAGTCGCGGATGGCCGGCCCGACGCGTGAACCAACGCAGGCGGAGATTGATAATACGGAGCTGGGCGCATTCAGCGACATCCGCAGGGCGGTGAAGGGGTGTACGAATCTAAAAGATGAGAGCATGGTGGCGGTGGCAGAGTACGTGGACCTGGCCCCCCCCCCCCA
>JBBSFP010000180.1:0-6055 GCA_038238625.1 Tepidisphaerales bacterium | reverse complement strand
GTAAGTGTCGACCGAAAGCGTGGCGACACCGAAGACCGCTCCGGCGAGTAGCGGCGGCCCGATCCGCCGATCGGTGATGAATTCGGGCGGGAACATCGGAAATTCAGTCCGCCTCTCCTGGCGAACCAGCAACGTTCCAGAGATCACGCACGTCAGCGCTAAGGCGCAGTTGAAGATCCATCCACTGGGGGCTATTCCGCTGACTAATAAAAGCAATGAAGTGGAGGCCAACGACAGGTAGAGCATCCCGGGCAGATCCAGATCGGTGGCGTGAGGTTTTTCCTTATCCCGGTATTTCCAAATCAACACCACCACCGGCAAGAGCCCCAGCGGCAGGTTCAAATAAAAAACCGATCGCCACCCCAGCGCTTTGACTGCAAACGCCCCAATGATCGGCCCCGCCAGCGCACTAAGGCCCCATATGGTGCTGAAAAGCGATTGTATTTTCGCCCGTTCAGTCAGCGTGCAGATGTCCCCGAGCACAGTGTTGGCGACCGGTAAAATGCCACCGGCGCCCAGCCCCTGCAGCACCCGGCAGCCGATGAGCTGAAAGATATTTTCCGAAAACGCCGCAAGCAGCGACCCGATCATGAAAAGTACGATGGCGAACAGCAGCACTTTTTTTCGCCCCAGGGCATCAGAGAGCCGGCCATATAAAGGCATGCTGACGCTCATCGCCAGCATATACATCGATGCCACCCACGAATAATGCTCGACGCCGTTGAGCTCACCGATGATGGTGGGCATCACCGTGCTGGTGATGGTCATCTCCAATGACCCCAGCACGCTTACGCACAGCACCGCCGCGATGATGAATCGCCGCGTTTGACGAGCCAAAGCTGAGTCAACTTCGGTTTGATCGGCCAGTTCATCATTGATGATCGGGACCAGCGATTGTGCCATTCGAAAATCGATTCGGTTCAGACTCTGCGCTCATTTCGCGTACGGTGCATTACATGCCACAGGTTAGGAGGGATGGAGCAACAGGTAAAGGCAATCCAGATGCATCGCAAACGTTAGTCAGCAGCGCCCGTTAACGCGGGGCCTATCTGACGCCACCACCCGACTCACGCATCCGGACCCACCCCCGCAAAAAAATGCAAAGAGCAGAAGGCAGGATGCCGATGCACCTGCCTTCTGCTCTGATTTTTCCGCGGAACGAACAGGCTCCGCGGAATTGTCAAAAATAAGTCGCGATCACCGGCCAAATCCGAAACCAAAGTGGAAGCGTGACGGCCCGTCATCGTAGCAGCTGCTGGAGGTCTCTATTTGCCGAGCGCGGGTTTCCCAGTGGCCTGCGCAGACCAGTTCCTGGCGATCCACGTTCTGCCAGTGTCCGGTCGGGCGCGGCGCGGCCTCCAGTACCCAATGTCCCGGCTCGATCAGCACGCGCTCTTCGATCGTGCGGCAACTTCGTCCATATCCCACCTCGCGGGTGCGAATCTCATACCGATCAGCCACCCACACACGTTGAGGTACGGCGCAGCTATCCTCAACCCATACGCGATCACACACCGTGCGATAGGTCGGCTCGACCCAGACACGCTCTTCACGGGTTTCATAGACCGGTGAGGCCCAGCGGCGATCAGCCTCCACCGCAACCGAAAAGTGCCCGCGATCATGGTCGCGGTAATCGCGGTCGTGGGCCTGCGCCGGTGCGGCGGCGGTGCACATTCCACCCAGTCCGATGAGGGCCGCGAGCATCAACACCCGCCGTTGCCTTCGGTTTGAAGCCGGAGCGCTGGAAACCGAATTCTTCGTAACATTCTGCCCGCTGTGTTTCGTGCCAAACCCAAACATTTCAAACTCCTTGGTAAGTACCGCTTTCCGGCGGCACGCAACAGTAGACACGACCCCTGCGCGAAGGTTTGTGCTCGCCTGTACAGCCAGTTTCTTCACTGCCGGGCCACTTACTGCGCAAACGCGTCTGCGGGTGAGCGGGCCGGAAGGGGTGTGATAGCCAGGATCGACTCAACTGAGGCGAGTCTCACAATAATTTGCCAACGGCCGATGGCATGGTAATGAGGCAGTTATGAAGTGCGCTCGCGAGCCGTTGCCCATAGATTCACACCTGGGCGACATTCTGAAGGCGTTAAAAAGCGCGGGGTGCGTGGTGATCGTCGCGCCGCCGGGCGCGGGGAAAACCACCCGTGTGCCGCCGGCGATTCTTGAAGGGGGATTGTTGGGAACGGAGCATCGCAACCTGGTGATGCTGCAGCCGCGCCGTGTTGCTGCCAGGGCTGCGGCACAGCGCGTTGCCGATGAGTGCGGGTGGGAGCTTGGTGACAAGGTCGGGTATCAGGTGCGCATGGAAAAGCGCATAGGCCCGCACACCCGGTTACGTGTGATTACCGAGGGGATTCTCGCGCGGCAGTTGCTGGATGATCCCTCACTTCCGGGCATCGGGGCGGTCGTGCTTGATGAATTTCACGAGCGCAGCCTGCATACCGATTTGGCCATTGCCATGCTGCGCGAAGTGCGAAAAAGCCTGCGACCGGACCTGATGTTGGTGGTGATGTCCGCGACACTTGATGCCGAGCCGATCGCGCAGTTTCTGGGCAACTGTCCGATCGTCCGGACGGAGGGGCGGCTGTTCGAAGTGCAAATCATCCATGCCGGCCCGGGTGCCGGAGTCGCGCGCCTATCGCTACCCGAGCGCGTTGCCGAAAAGGTACGGGAGGTTTTGAATTCACCGCGCAGTCAGACGGGTGACATCCTGGTCTTTCTGCCCGGTGCTGGCGAAATTAATCTATGTGCGCGACTGCTCGAATCTTCCGCCCGTCAGCAAGATGTGGCGTTGCACATGCTGCATGGGAGTCTGCCCTTCGCACAGCAGATGCTGGCCCTGAACCCCGCGGCACAGCGCAAGATAATCCTTTCCACCAATATTGCCGAGACATCGCTGACGATCGCCGGTGTGCGAACCGTAATTGACAGCGGGTGGGCGCGGCAAGCGGGTTACGATCCGCGGCGCGGGCTGGATCGCCTGTCGCTGGTGCGCATCAGCAGGGCATCGGCCACGCAGCGCGCCGGCCGGGCCGGACGCACTGCACCGGGGATCTGCGTACGGCTCTGGACGGCTGCGGAAGAGCGCGAGTTTGCTGACTTCGATCTGCCGGAAGTTTTTCGTGTCGACCTGTGCGCCGCAGCGCTGGCGCTGCATGCCTGGGGGGAGCGCGATCCACGGCAGTTCGGGTGGTTTGAGGCCCCGCCACCGCACATGCTTGATGCCGCCGAGCGGCTGCTGCACATGCTGGGCGCGGTCAGTGAGGTGCAGGCTGGCCAGATCACGCCGATGGGCCAGCGCCTGCTGGAAATACCGGTGCATCCTCGGCTGGGGCGATTGCTGATTGCCGCGCACGATCTCGAAATCGCGCAAGGTCCCGCAATAGCAGCGCTGCTTTCGGAGCGAGACATCATGTTGCGCACGCCCATTCAGCGCGGGCAGATTGGGCAGGATGCCACCACGGGCCGCAGCGATCTGTTGGCGCGGCTGGAATTGCTGCTGGAAGCCGAACGCCGTGGGTTTCGCCAAATGGATGGTGTCGACAGCAATTCTGCCCGGCAAGTGTGCAAGGTGCGCGACGATCTGCGCGGGCGAAGTTCGTATGGAAATAAAGCTGCCGAGGAGGACGAGCTGCTCAAATTGGCTCTATGGGCTTATCCCGATCGCGTTTGCCGCCGAGCGGGTATGGGCAATACCGCCGTCATGGTGGGCGGCAGCGGTGTGAGGTTGGCGGCCGAATCGGTGGTGAGGCAGGGGGAATTCTTTATCGCCGTCGATGCCCGCGCCGATGAGCGCAGCACGCGTGGCGAAGCGCTGGTCACCATCGCCAGCGCGGTGGAAGTACCATGGCTGATCGAGATGTTCCCGCAGGAAATCAAAGAGGTGCGCGAAGCCGTGTTTGATTCACAACGCCAGCGCGTGTTGGGACGAACCGTGTTGTATTACCGGGATTTAATGCTGCGGCAGCAGAGCGATGGAGCCGTTGATGCCGATGAGGCTGGACAAGTGCTTGCCGAAGCCTTGCGGCCGATCGCTGGCGATATGTTTCGTGGTGATGAAAAGGCCAGGGCGCTGCTGGCGCGAATTGCGGTGTTACAGAAAGCGATGCCGGAACATCCGTGGCCGGTGTTCAACGATGCTGCGCTCGCGGAGATCCTGACGGTTGCGGCGATGGGCAAACGCAGCGTTGAAGAAATTCAGCAACAACCGATGGTGAATCTGCTGACCAGCGCACTGGCATACCCGCTGGATCGTCTGCTCGAGGAATATGCTCCGCAGACAATCGCCGTGCCCAGCGGCAATCGGATTGCAGTGCAATATTCGGATAACCAACGGCCGGTGCTGGCGGTGCGGCTGCAGGAATTGTTCGGCTGGTGCGATACGCCGCGAATCGCTGGCGGACGCCTGGCGGTGACGCTCCACTTGCTGGGTCCCAACTACCGGCCGGTGCAAATCACCGATGACCTGCGCAGCTTTTGGGCCAACGCCTACTTTCAGGTGCGCAAGGATTTGCGCAAGCGTTACCCGAAGCATTCGTGGCCCGATGATCCATTGACCGCTGTGCCGCAAGCGCGGGGGCGGCGTAAATAAAGACGGTCACATGGGGCGGCCAAAACCACGGCCGCCCCAGGGAAGCAAACTCTCTCAAGCCAGGGTTGAGCCATATCGCACATTGAATGTTCCCAGCAACGCCACATCAGCAAACATGCCATCGATATCAGCGACCTGGTTGGCACTGAGAATCAGTCCGTATTTACGATTGTTCACAAACTGCCCCGCTGGCAGGTTCACGGTATACACCACGCTAAGGGTGCCACCGGTGCGCTGCCGCCCGATGATCTGGCTCGTCGGATGAAACAGGCTGCCTTGGCCGCTGACTTCCACGCTGTTGAGCGTGAGCGTGGACTTATCAATCAACTGACCAGCCGGGCTGTGATAATCCACCTGGAAGGTAAAGGTCGAGCTGTTTTTGCGAACCGTACCGAGCGGTGCCACCGTGGCTGTCGGTTTGCCGCCGACGGTGCCGCCGAGGAACCGGGCTATGGTTTCGTGATTCTGCGTGGGAGATCCCCCGGCGACCACGATGTTTCCATCCGACTGCACAGCGATGTCGTTGGACTGCACATCTTCGGTGCTGGACGGAGTCAGGCCAATGCCGCCGCTTCCGAATGTGTTATCCGCAGCCCCGGAAGAAGTGAGCCGTTCAACCAGCAATTGCTGATTAGAGCCGGTCGTCAATTCACCCGTGGCAAGAATCTCACCGTTACCATCGAGGGTCACGCGGAAAAGATCCGCTGTGCTCGAGCTTCCGGCGCTAAGGGTTGCCACGCCGCTTGTGCCAAACGTGGTATCAACAGCACCGCTTGAACTCACATACCGCACAACGACAGGATCGGTCCCGTTGGTACCGGCGACGATAATGCTGCTTCCGGAGGTGGTCACTCCGTTGAATTCCGAATTACCGGAAATGGGGTTGGTGAACGTAGTGCTGTCGACCGCGCCAAGGGCCGTGAGTCGAACGACATGCCCGACGTTGGTGCTGCTGTTGTTGTAGACCACGACAATTTTGTTGTCGCTCTGTACGGCCAGGTCGGTGAATTGCAGGTTAGGGCCGCTGATGGTGGTCGTACCGCTGGTCCCGAACCCGTTTACCAGAACACCGTCGGAAGTGAATTTGCTAATGATGACATTGCCGCTGTTGTCGTTGCCACCGACGATCAAGCTGCCATCGGACTGTTGACCCAGAATTTCGGCTTCACCCACGATGCCGGTGATGTTCTCGAAACCCGCGCCACCATCGAAGGTGTTATCGTTGGTGCCATCGGCATTAAAACGGAAGAGCACTACGCGGTTGTCGGCGCTACCGGTCAGGACGATCTTGTCGCCGGATTGAATCAGAACATCGCGGGCAAAGCCTGCCACGCTGCCGATGGTCACGGCCCGTGATCCGCTGCCGTTGAAGCCCGTATCAAGCGCTCCGGCCGAAGTGTAGCGAGTGAGCAGCCCATTGGTGGGCGAAGGGGTTCCGGCAACGACGATCGCGCCGCT
>JBBSFP010000179.1:0-6094 GCA_038238625.1 Tepidisphaerales bacterium | reverse complement strand
TGGTGATTGCGCCGCATCCGGATGATGAGGTCATCGGCTGTGGGGGAACGCTGCGCCGACATGTCCTCGCCGGTGAACCGGTTAAAATCGTCTACCTCACCGGCGGGGGTGCCAGCAACGGCTTCCCGTGGCTATCGGCGGAGCAAAAAATTTTAACCCGCCATGATGAAGCCCAGCGCGGTTGCCAGCGACTGGGAATCACCGACCTCACCTTTTTTGACGGTCCCGATGGGCAGTTGTCGCAGCCCGCGGCGATGAACCAATACACCCATCAGTTGGCCGAATTGCTGCGCGCTTTCCGCCCGGCGCGGGTCTATGTGCCTCATGCCCTTGATGCCCATCAAGATCACCATGCGGCCTACCAGATGCTGCAAAGCGCCCTGCCCGTCAGCGGGTGTGCCGCAGACGTCTGGCAATATGAGGTGTGGAACACGCTGCACCCGCAGTTGGCCGTCGACATCACGCCCTACATGCCGCTCAAACGCGCCGCCATTGGCGAGCACCGCCTGGCGCTCGATGCCTTTGATTACGTGGCGACCATGACCGCGCTGGCCACCTATCGCAGCGGCACCTTGCTGCAGCGCCGTGGCTACGCAGAGGCGTTTGCCCGCTAGCAAATTCACCTTTCGCGCGGGTTTGGCTCAACAAACGCCCGGCGCGCGGTTATAAACCGATATCGAACATTCACATCCCCAATGACCTTAAAGCCCCCGAAAGGCTGTTTTCATGCGAGAGTTCTGTATTACTGTTCATAACGACCTGGCTTTGCCGCGAGTTGCTGAGCCGGTGACGATTGGGGTGCCCTTCGCGCGGGGCGTGCTGGCGGATGCGAATGTTCTGGTGGTGGTTGACAAGGCACACAAGGAGCTTGCGACGCAGGCGACGGTGCAGTCGAAGTGGGGGGATGGCTCGGTGCGCTGGGCGTTGCTGCAGTTCCTTTCGGATCAAGATGCGAACTCGGTGACGCAGTTTACGGTACGCCAGCGAAGTAACTCTGCGAGCAACGGGGATGGCCAATCGGGCAAGATCACGAACTTCACGGCTGATCGCAGCGGGGGCGATGCCCCGGCGTTGAAGGTGACCAAAGAGCTGACGCGTTATCGCATCGATACCGGGGCGGTTCGCTTTGATATCGACGGTGCAAGCTTCCGCGGCTTTGAAAACGTGCGGGTACCCACGCGGGATGGCAAGGCCTGGGCCAAGTGCATGCTGGCCGATGAGAACGGCTCGCTGTATCTGAAAGATGACAGGGGAAAGCTGCACCACGCCATGTGGGGCAAGATCAAGCGCTTTGAGCTGGAACATGCGGGATCGGTTTCGGCGACGATCGCGATAGAAGGGGAGTTTTCCGATGGACAGGGCCAGGCGATTGCCGAGTACGACCTTTGGATTCGCGCCTTTGCCGGTCAGGCGGCGGTGCGTGCGTGGATCACGGTGCGTAACCCGCGGGCCACGGTGCGTCGGGAATTGGGCCATTGGCCGCTGGGATCGGGCGGGAGCGTGTATTTCAAGGAAGTGGGCTGGCGGATGACGCCGATGCAGGAAGGGGTGATGTACACCACTTTGCACGGTGGGGCGGTGCCGCATTATCCATTGAGTAAACTTCCATCGGTGCGTGCCGGGGGAGAGAATCTCGGGCTTGGTGTGGGGGAAGTGTATCGCGGGACGCTGACGCAGCAGGCGAGCCTGGTGCAGGATTCGAGCGGCGGCAAGCATTGGTTCCACCGCAGCCACATGAACCGCAACTGGCGGGTGCCGTGTTCCTACAAGGGTTACAAGGCTTTCGTGGATGGCAAGGAGATCGAGCACGGTGATCGTGCCGATGGATACGTGGTTTTAGAAGACACGCGCGTGGGCGTGGCAATAGGCATCCGACATTTCTGGCAGAACTTTCCCAAGGCGGTGCGCGTCGAGAAGGGCACCTATGGCCGGCAGCATGCGGTGGCGGCATTGTGGCCACAGGAATGGGATGATGTGCATGAGCTGCAGGGCGGGGAGCAGAAGACGCATGAGATGGTCTTCTACTTCTTCCGGGGTGACAATACCGAGAAGCTGCCGGTGCCCTATGCGCGCTGGCCTGAAACGCAGATGGCCATGTGCACGGCGCTGCACCCGACCATCGCGCTGGCCGCTGACACGCAGTATGCCGACAGCGGGTCATTCGATCACATGGGTCTTTATGACAACAAGCGTGCGGCCAGGTATGAGCGGAGCAATGAATGCAGCGTGAAGGCTGACCCGACCAATCTGCTGTCGCAAATTGAATGGATCGACGAATACGGCTGGCGAAATTTTGGCGATTTCCTGGCGGATGGGGAAATCACCGGGCGGGTACTCTCGCATTACAACCTCGAATATGACATGGGCCATGCCATGCTGATTCAGGCGATTCGTACCTCCACCCAGCGCCCGGACCTGGCCAAAATATTCTGGCAGCTTGGTGAAAACTCGCTCCGCCATGAATCGGATCTGGACGTGTACCACACCGATCGTGATCCGCATGTCGGGGGGGGGTACAACCGCGGCAAGCATCACCACACCGACCACGGCTACGAGGCCGGTCGCAGTACCCACCGCGCTTATGAAGACGATGGCATGCAAGGCGACCTGGCCTGGTATGACACCCGCGGGGGGGGGCCCGAATCAGGCCACATGGGTAACCGTGGCATGCTCACCTACGCCTGGATGTCCGGATACCCGGCGGCAATCAAGGTAGCCCGCGGGCTGGCGGATATGGTCATCCACAAGGTCACGCACAAGGCTTTCCCGCAAATCAGGATGTTCTCCCGCACCACCGCCCACAATATCCAGATGGTGCTCGAGGGGTATCGCCTCACCGGCGAGGAAAAATACCTCGACATGGCTCGCCACATCATCGATGTCAGCCACCCCGATATTTATCCGTGGAGTAAGGGATTCCCCATCACCGGCGAAGCCGCCAAAGACCCCGAGGCCCATTTAACCATGTGGATGGGCGGGCTTCTCATGAAAGAGGTCTGCCGGTACATGGAAATCCTTGAAGCTGAGGGCAGAAAGCTCGATCCGCGCGCGGTGACGTTCGTGCAGCAGGCGGCCGAAGCGTACAACCAGTATGGGTGGGACGAAAAGGTGGGGCGTTTTGCACACTCCCTAAACCCTGCCGGCGAGCATTTCCGCTACCCCGAACCCTGGTGGGATTTGAAGGTGCTGGACACCGTTGCCTGGGCGTGCCGCTGGCAGAAGGATCCCGCCACGCGCGAGCTGTGGATGAAGCGGGCGCATCGCAATTTTGAAGAAGCCTGCAAGCTGCTCGACCCCGATCCAACGAAGTTCACCTATCACCAATCCAAGTGCAGCACGGTGATCGGGCAAAACGGGCAGGTGTTTTTGAAGCTGGAAAAAGACCTGCAGGTGGCCCCCCTGGCCGATGAGCCCCCCCGAGCCGAAAAATCCCGCAAGCCCGCCAAGGCCAAGGCCTAAACCCCTGGGCGGGCGTCAGCTTTGAAAACCATCGATTTGCACGCATGGACGCGCAAATAGGCGGAGGCAGGAAAATCTTAATTCACCCCGTACATCAGGCTACAATATCAGCGTTACTGCAGCGCGATTTCGTTCATTAGACCTGTCATGATTAGCCTGCGGGCATAGGATGAGTTCATGGAAACCATCGGTGCATTGGAAGCCAAAAACCGTCTGAGCGAACTGCTCAAACGAACTGAGCAGGGTGAGATTTTCCAGATCACCCGACATGGGCAACCGGTTGGCAAGCTGATGCCGCCCGATGTCAGGAGCGATCCCAGGGCGATTGCTCAAGCCGTGGAGATTTTGAAGGGGATGCGCGGGATGTTGAGCAAAATGAAGCGGGCGGAGTTCCTGAATCTTAAACACGAAGGGCACCGCCATTAATGCCCATAATCGTCCCTGATGCATCGGCTATTCTGGCATTGGCTTACCATGACGAAGATGCCGACTATGCTCAGGCGGTTGTGGAGGCCATCGCAGCTGACCGAGGCATCGTACCGACCATACTATGGTATGAGATCCGCAACGCATTGCTGGTTGGGGAGCGTCGCAAACGGATCACGCCTGCGCAGACGCACATTTTTCTTGCAAACTTGGCGCTGCTCCCCTTGGAGGTAGACGAAATTCCGCGTGAATCTGTCGTTTTTGATCTGGCTCACCGATATCACCTAACGATCTATGACGCCGCTTATCTAGAGCTGGCCAAGCGTCATAACGCGCCGCTGGCTACGGTTGACGGGGCTTTGATCAAGGCTTCCCGCGCCGCCGGAGTGGCGATCTGGAAGAAAGTGTAATTTGAGAATTTTCCCCGAAATTCAGACCGCCGATAAACGTAGACTAACACGAGATAAAAAATTCATTTTGCCGTTGTTTCAATCCGCGTATTGGCCGCAATTACGTTGGGTCTGATCTTCGCATTTGTTGAATGATCGCGATCACGAAAGTCAGGGCGGCGAACAGTAGGCAGAGCAGGCCGAGGGTGCCCAGGTTCAATATAGTATTGGGGACTTTATCGCTGCCGGTGGCGATTTGGACGACCACCAGCAGCACGAAGAGCCCCAGCCCGATGGCCGCCAGCCAGCCGGTGATGATCCACCAGCGCCGGGCACGGTGTGGGCGCGGCGAGGCGGTGGCGGGGGGGGCATCGGGGGCGAGATGCAGGGCAGTATCGTCTGCCAGGGCGATGGCATCCGATCGGTCGGTTTCATTCGGCGCGGGGGTGGCATCCGAAGGATTGAGCTTCGCGGTCGATGATTTCAAGGACATTGCCGATGTCACCAGCGGCGGCGCGGGGGGCTTATCTTCGGTGATAATCATTGCCATCGCATCGGCAACTGCCTGAAGCTGTTCGGGTGGGATGGGGATCGTATGCACGATGCGATAGTTGGAAGTGTTGCTGGCATGGCGGGTCAACAGGTTAAGCGTATCGATGACACCCGCCACGTTGCGCATGGCCCGCGCGGGGCCAACCGTGAGCTGGAGCTGCGCCGGGGCGGTAGCGGTGCCCGGTAGAATTTGCGCGGCGAGCAGCGACTGCCAGGCGCGGCCCCAGAGCACGAAGTTTCCGCCGTAGTAGGCGGATTGTTCGGCCAGAAACGCCCAGCCATGCTGCGCCATGCGCTGCTGTCGGCGGGCGATGCCGCGATGCACCAACCCGTTTAGCGGCAGGGCGACAGCGAGGGTAATGAGGATGGCAAAAAGGGTGTGAAAAATGGGCGTCGAATGGGCGGCGGCATCAGTTGGTTTTGCCCAGACGGCCAGCAAGGCGATGCACAAGGCGATGCCGGCGATGAACCCGATGATGCCGCGCGAAAGGTTGCGGGCTTTGCGGGCGCTGGCCTGGAGATGCTGCTGCCAAAATTCGGGCGGATATTCCCACCCGGCCAGGTAATCCCCTTGTGCGAATCGGGTAAATGCCGCCCGCGCGCGGCGGGTTTGTGGCAGCATGGCCAGCGCACAGATCGCCATCGCAATGGCCAGCGATCCACTGATCGCCATCCCGACAAATCCAAGCGCGCTCACGCCCTGATCGGCATATCCCCACGATGAAAAAGCGATCAGCAATCCGGTGCCCGCCACCAGCAGCAGGGCGAGCGTAATTTTCCAGAACAGCCCTGCCAGCCGCGCGGGTTGGTTATAGAATTGATATTGCAGCGGCAACTCGGGCATGCTTTTGAGTATACCCAAAGGTCAGAAAAGCCAACCGCGGATGAATGCGGACGCCCTACCGATCTGGCACCTTCCCCCGCGAGTCCGCAGGAGCGCCGGATCGCTCACCCGCGCGATTCGCAAAGCTTCAAAAGCTGGCACAGCATCTCCAGGGTGTCGGCCTCCTGGGGATTTTTGTCGGGCCGCAGGCGTAAAATTCGTGGGAAGCGCACCGCAATCCCCGACTTGTGCCGATCAGAACGCTGGATCGCTTCAAACCCCAGCTCGAAGACGCGCAGCGGCTCGATGGTATGCACCGGGCCGAAGCGCGCGATGGTGTGCGATCGGACAAAGCGATCCATCTCGGCGATCTCGACATCGCTCAGGCCCGACTAGGCCTTGGCGATCGGCAGCAGCGTCGCGTGCGCATCATCCCAAACCCCGA
>JBBSFP010000178.1:0-6124 GCA_038238625.1 Tepidisphaerales bacterium | reverse complement strand
GGCGAGTAGATCGGATATTCCGCCATCCCCGTCCCCAGCACCCGGCCTGCCTGATCGATCAGTAGGGTCTTGGTGCCGCTGGTGCCGATGTCAATGCCAAGGAAGTAGGGCATGGCCGGAGGATACGGGATGGGGGGCGGTAGGGAAAATCTGGCACGGGCCGCCAAACTACTCGAACGAACGGCTTCTGCTTTGTTGCTGTGCGCTTTAATTCAGAGGGGCACGTTGACTCTATGGCTTGGCGGGCGGTTTCCACTCTCCACGTTGCCCGGGAGGGGGGACCACGCCCAGGGCGATTAGCTTTTTAGCGAATTTGTAGATGTCGTTCTTGTCCCCCTTGTTGCGGATTCCAGCGGCCACAAACAGGACGGTAATCGTCTGGGGGATTTTCCCGCCGCGCAGTTGCCGGTCCACCCGATAGATTGCACGATAACGCGAATAGCAAATCCGAAAGTAGCCCTGCAGCGGTCCAGCAAGGCGTTTATTGACGGCGGCGGGATCATCGGTAGCGCGCAGCTCGTTGGCTTTATCCAACAGGCCGCGACGGACTTTATGAGGCAATGCGGCCAGACCCTTTTTTGCTGTTTCTGTCCACTGAATCGAGATCTGGGGCATCATCCCAGCTCTTTTTCCACATCCTCATGGCTGTGGAGACGGCCGGCGCGGATGTCATTGAGGCTCTGTTTCAACATCTCCATCGACGCGGGGTCGGCTAAAATGTCGATCGTTTCGGTGACCGCCTCCAGATAGTCCAGATCGATCACGGCAAACGCTTTTTTGTTGTGGCGGGTGACAAAAATCACGCGGTCTGTCTGCAGCCGTTCGTCGAGCGAGTTGAACTGCTTACGTGCTTCGGAAATATCAAGCGTGGATCCCATGGGTATTAGTTTAACCTCATATCGTACTTATTTCCATTTGATTTAGAACGAATTTCATGGAACTGTGGTACGAAAAGCCCGCGGGACAAGTTCTGGGGAAACAGATCCCTTATCGGACACGATCCGAATTACAGGTCGAACCGGTAATCCCGCTGCTGGCCCAGGATGCGCAGCGTCACCGGCTGTTCGCCAACGTTTTCGCCCTGGGCGATGCCCCAGGCCAGGGCGAATTGCTCGGCGAGCAGGTCGGCGGGCATCTTTTCGGATTCGCCCAGCACCACCTGGCTTGCGCCCAGATCGCGGGCGGCACCGGCAATCGCATAGAGCGGATTGTTGGTCGGAATCACCAGCGGATAAATGGGCTTACCCGCGTGCTCGGCCACCAGCACCACGCGCGTGAGCACATCGCGGTCGTTGTCCTGCAGCGAACGTTCCTCAACCGTCACGCCCTGCGTTAAGGGAGCCAGCACCTTGCAGGTGATGACCACCACATCCTGCACGTCGGTGTCGATTTCCGTGAGCACGCGATCGAGCATCTTCAGGCTACCGGGGTTGCGAACCGCCACCAGGATCGGGGCCGGGTGCTCGAGGCCCAATGCGGCGGCGTTAACGGCATCGGTGGTGGCTTCGTTAAACTGCTCGCGGTGTTCATGGGATTGCCCACGCCGACGGCGATGCGAGATGGTTTCGAGAATGACAAACGCCGTCAAAAACAGCACGGTGAAGGTAATGCCCCAGATGGTGGCGGTTTTTTTGGTGACGAGGTTCACCATCGCGGTGCACAGGAGGATCAGGAAGATCATCATGATGCCGATGGGCAGATCAATTTCGCGCGTGCCCGTGGGGACCTGCACGGCCGCCTGGGCCGGGGCGAGTGCGGAGGTTTGATCGGGGGCGTGGGTGGATGCCTGTGCGGAGGTTTGGGCGGAGGCGCTGAGGGCCGCCGTCGATTCTGCCGCGGCATCGCCACCCCCGGAGACCATGGGCACGACCACCGGCGCGGGCGCCGGTAGCCACCGCGCGGGGAACTTGATGCGGATATTCAAGGGCACCTTATAAAGCCGCACGGAGCGGTCGCGGAAGCGCAGCACCATCATCGCCAGGGTTCCAAATACGAACGACCAGATCACGCCAAAGGCATACGCTTCGCCCAGGGTGTACACATCGCCCCAACTGGCCACGATGGTGATCAGTTGCAGGATGGCGATGAGGTTAATCAGGCGATGCGTGGTGCCAAACCGTTTTTGCGGGTGCAAAAACCACGGGGTGAGCACGCCATCTTCCGCCAGGCGATTGAGCACGCCATTTGACCCGACCATCGACGTGTTGACCGCTCCGGCCAGGATCAGGAACCCCACGAACGTCACAAACGCCTGCAGCATGACCTTGGCCCACGCCGGGCCCATGAGGTAGTGCGCCAGGCCGTTGATCAGGTTGTCTCGATATTGGCCATCATCGCGCTCGATATGCTGATTGTCGTTGGGCTTGACGCTCAGCACGATGGGCTTGCCATCATCGCCGGTGGCTAGCTGGGGCTGGTCGGCGGCGGGATCTTTAAGGGCGTATCCCCAATATTCGCCGGTGTTTTCGCCTTTGCGCAGGTAATCCACCTGCGGGCAGGGGGCCGGGTGTTTATCATCGGATTTGTGCGTCTGCCCGTTGGGGACGATGAACGTAGCCACGCGCTTGCCATCGGGGATGATCATGACCGCGAGGAAACTGATCAGGCTCGTCAGCAGCAGGGAGAAGAGGAAGATAACAAACCCGGTGCGCAGCAGGTTTTTGAGCTTGGGATGTTCGATTTCACGGTTCACCTGGGCCAGTGATTCTTCGCCGCTCATCGCCAGCAGCGAATGCCCGAAGGCGACGACGATGCCCAGCAGGCCAAAGATTCTCACCCCCGCCATCCACCCCAGCGATTCTTCAGTAAAGACCGGCGCCAACGGCGGAGCATGCAGCGTGCCGGGTGGCTTAAACCACAGCGTGACCGCGCTCCAGATAATAATCAGCAGGCCCATGATGCTGGTGAGCTTCATGATCTTCAGGGCCTTGTCGCTGGATTCCTGGATACCGATCAGGTTCGCCCGCCAGAAGTAAAGCGTAATGCCGATGGCAATGAGCATGGACAGGATGGCGCTGACTTCCATGACGCTGGCTGAATCGCGCGAGATGATGAAGTGATGGGGCGTGTGAGACCCCAGCAGGTTCAGCAGATCGATGCCCAGCCCCACCAGGTATTGCCCGGCAGAGACGGCGCTGATCGGCCCGGTGAGCGCGTAGTCAAACATCAGGGCACTGACCGACAGCTTGGCCAGCGTTCCGCCCATGGCTTCTTTGACCACGCGGTAGACGCCCCCGCGCGTGAACATGGTGCAGCTTTCCACATAAACGGCCCGCACGCCGTAGCTGAAAAGCATGACCCCCAGGATAAACCAGGGCGCGGCCTTACCGATGGCTTGCTCGCTGATTCCGCCGATGTAGTAGGCGGTGGATGCCAGGTCGCACAGCACGATGGCCGCCGCCCGCCAGAAGCTGATAAACGCCAGCGCGACGCTGCTGACGACGAGTACGTTGATGGTGCGTTGCTGCTTGCTGCCGGGCAACTGAACTTCCGCAAAATCCTGGGGTGAGCGTGACATTTTTTGAGTGATTGGGTTGGTGGGGTGGTTTGTTTTCCAGAGGACGATGCCGATTGGCACCGGGCGGTATTGTAAGCGGTGGCGGGGGGAAGTGGTACAAGGGGCGGATAATGGATGAGTCCGGTAGATGCAGGGTGCCAATGCCCGCCCCCCCGCCAATTGCGTAGCAAGGATTTAGCCAGTGGGGCATTGGCTGCATCGGGGAGCGCGGGATAGGGAGCGCCGCCGTTCCTCCGGCGTACCATCCCCGCGCCCGCGTGGGCGATGGCATCCGACGAGGGCTACAATAGTGCCCGGCGAACATGCCTGATGAACCGCTCATCCTCAACACCGAGCGCGGGCTTTACTGCCCGCGCGGGGATTTTTACATTGATGCCTGGGGAGCGGTGCCGCGAACCATTGTGACCCATGCCCACGCGGATCATGCCCGGCCCGGATCGGATCGTTACCTGGCAACCGCCGATGGCGTACATGTTCTGCAGAAACGCATGGGGCCCGACGCTGTCATTAACCCCATCGCCTATGGGGAATCGGTCGACCTCAATGGCGTGCGCGTCTCGCTGCACCCGGCAGGGCACTTGCTCGGATCGGCACAGGTCCGACTCGAATACCAGGGCCGCGTGTGGGTCATCACCGGCGATTACAAACGTCAGGCCGATCCCACGTGCAAACCCTTCGAGCTGGTGCGCTGCCATACCCTGGTCACCGAATGCACCTTCGGGCTGCCCATTTTCCGCTGGAAAGATCCCGCTGACATCATCGCGCAGGTGAACGCCTGGTGGCGCGGCAACGTGGCCGAGGGGCGCAACAGCATTCTGCTGGCGTACTCCCTGGGCAAAGCGCAGCGCCTGCTGGCGTCCATCGATCCTTCCATCGGGCCCATCCTGCTACACGGCGCAGTGATGGGCATGGTGGAAGCCTATCGCCAGAGCGGCGTAGCGCTACCGCCCACGGAGCACGCATCGGTGGAGAATGCTAAAAAATATCGCGGTAAGGCGCTGGTGATCTGCCCGTCATCGGCATCGGGAAGCCCGTGGATTCGCAAGTTTTCGCCACTTTCCATCGGGGTGGCATCGGGGTGGATGCAGGTGCGTGGCTTTCGCCGCCGCGGGGGTGTGGATCGCGGGTTTGTGCTGTCCGATCATGTGGATTGGCCCAGCCTTTTGCAGACGATTGATGAAACCGGTGCCGAGGATCTGATCGTCACGCACGGGTACACCCAGCCGTTGTCGCGCTATTTGAAGGAGCAGGGCCGCAGCGTGGAGGTGTTTCAGACGCGCTTCACCGACCGGGGAGAAGCCGATCAATCCAGCGCGCAAAACCCGGAGCTGTTGGCCTGAAAATGCAGCGCCTTACCGAACTGTTTCTGGAGATCGACCGCAGCAATCGCAGCAGCGACAAGCTGGCCGCCATTTGCGCGTATTTTCAGACTGCCCCCCCCGAGGATGCCATCTGGGCCCTTTATCTCCTGACGGGTAAAAAGCTCGGCCGCACCGTCACCTCACGCCAACTGGGCACTTGGGCCGCCGAGGTATCGGGCTATCCAGCATGGCTGATCGGCGAGTGCTATGACGTGGTCGGCGATCACTCGGAAACTCTTTCGCTGCTGATTCCTTTTGATCAACCCGCCGCCGCCCCGGCGTCGCTGCACGAGATCATCGAGGATCGGCTGAAGGTCATCGGGAAACTTCCGCCCGCCCGGCAGCGAGACCTCATCGTGCAAACTTGGCGAGACCTTACCGCCGAGCAACGATTTATCTTCCACAAGCTCATTAGCGGCAATTTCCGCATGGGGGTTTCAGCACAATCGGTGATCGTCGCGCTGGCGGAGGTGGCCGGCGTGGAAACTGCGGTGATGGCCCACCGGCTGTCGGGTAACTGGTCACCGGCAAAGATGACCATGCAGCGATTGCTCGCGCCCATGGGGGGCGATGAGCCGCGTGATGCCAATTTGCCCTATCCGTTTATGCTGGCGCACGCCCTGACCGAGCCGCCGCAAACCCTGGGGGATTTGAATGATTGGCAAATTGAGTGGAAGTGGGATGGGATTCGGGCGCAGCTGATTCATCGGCTGGGTAAATCCGCCATCTGGTCGCGCGGGGACGAGATGATTTCCAGCGGCTTTCCGGAGCTGATGGAGCTTGGGCACGCCCTGCCCGAAGGCACCGTGCTCGATGGCGAAATCGTCGCCTGGGATGAAGCGGCTGGGCGCCCGCGCAGCTTTGCGGCGTTGCAGCCACGCATCAATCGCAAAAACGTGGAGCCCAGCTTCTGGCCCGAGGTGCCGGTGAAGTTCGTCGCCTTTGATTTGCTGGAAGTGGATGGGTGTGATCTGCGCGCTGATGCGCTATCGATCCGCCGCGCCGGGCTCGAACAACTGGTGGGCGCCATGCAGCGATCGTCACTGGGGATTTCCCAACCGGTGCCCGCGAGTTCGTGGGATGAGCTTCAGCATCGCATTGCCGAGTCGCGCGATCGGGCGGTGGAGGGGGTGATGCTCAAACTGCGTGATTCTGTTTACCGCGCCGGTCGCCCCACCGGGCCGTGGTGGAAACTCAAGATTCAGCCCTACACCATGGATGCCGTGCTGATTGCCGCTCAGCCCGG
>JBBSFP010000177.1:0-6125 GCA_038238625.1 Tepidisphaerales bacterium | reverse complement strand
GCCGACTGCGACGAATCGCACTGAACCTCTTACGCCGGGAAACAACAAAAAAGCGAGGCATCAAAGGCAAACGCCTAAACGCCGCCTGGGACCACAATTACTTGCTGAAACTTCTGGCGGGCTGAGAATGCGGTTGCCCTGAGGATCACCCAAACGTTTGCGTCAAAAAGCCGGAGCACCAAAGTGCCCCGGCCGTTGACCATTCAGACTTTCTACCTAGTCAAATTTACCGACTCGGGCGTTCGTTTTCCGGATGGCGGGAATCGCCGTGTCCACTGTCGCCGTGTCCACTGTCGCCGTGTTTAGTGTCGCCGCGTACGCTGTCACCACGTCCGCTATGGGGTGTGATTTCACTAATCACTTCACCTTTTTCGCTTACAGTGACATAGCGAACGGAATTTTCCGTGTCTTCAATTTCAGCGGTGAATACCTCGCCATGCTTGGCCGAAGTCGCCTGCGTAACCTTTATCACCTTACCGCTGCGGGCCTCGCGGCCAATGACGGTTTTGGCCTCTCCGGGCAGGATGTCGTAGTGAACATCCTTCACTCCGGCCGGGGTCGCGTCGACATCGAGCATGATATTGCCTCTCCAGTCGACTTGAATCACGCGTGTGCGGTCGCCGTTGCTGATCCACACTTGGTAGAAAACTTCCTTGTCGCGAACGTATTTGCGAACCTCGCCAATTTTGTTGGGACCGGCTTCGCGCCCTACCGAACCCTTAATATCACCGGCGAGATCGTCAAATTTCACGACGGTTTCCTGCAAAACTGGTCGCCGCGGGGCTTCAACCACCAAGGGATGATTCGGGCGTACACCCAGTTCGCCTTCTGCAAGCAGCTTCCCTTCGCGGGTAATACGGATCTCCCGTTGCACGTTGGGCGCTTCGACCGTGCATCGATAAAACTCCTGGCCATTGTGCTTTACGAATACGACTTTGCTCACCTTGTGATCGCGACGCTCGTGATCCAGCACATCCTTAACGTCGTGCGGCAGATCGTCGTAACGGGCTTCGCGCTCTTCATCCACATCGCGCCCTTCACGCGATCCATCGCCATGCCCTTCGCGAACGCCGCGCGGCGCTTCATCCCGCGCATGTGCCTTGGACATCATCATGGGCGAAACGATCAGGCCCGCTGCAACCAATCCCGTCATCAACCATTTGGTACTCATAGCGATCTCTCCTTCAAAAGAACTGTTTATTCAAGCGCAAACACGCTCAAGTTCAGTCTACATGATGCGCCCGGGTATCGCAGGGTTAGAAATTTTCCAATATTAACTAAGATAAAGGGATGACCGAAACTCGCGTCGCGATCATAGGAGCCGGGCCCATCGGCCTGGAATTGGCGGCAGCATTGAAGCGATCCGGGATCGCCTACCTGCAATTTGACGCCGGTCAGATTGGACAGACCATCACCCAGTTTGCCCCGCAAACGAAGTTTTTCAGTTCGACCGATCGTATTTCTATCTCCGGGATCCCGCTGCAGAGCGTCGATCAGAGCAAGGCCACCCGTGAAGAATATCTCATGTATCTGCGCACGGTGGCGTTGCAACTGGACCTTCGCGTGAGGACGTATGAGCCAGTGGTTGCTATCGACCGTCGCTCCGATCCTGGGGCGTTTAAACTGTTTACGCGTGCCAATGGTGCCGAGTATGTCTACCGATGCAATAAGCTGGTGATCGCCACTGGTGGGACCGCTTTTCCACGGAAGCTGGGTGCGCCGGGAGAAGATTTACCGCATGTCACCCATGAACTGGGCGACGTGCATCAATATTTTCGACAACGGCTTGTGGTGGTGGGCGGGAAAAACTCGGCAATTGAAGCCGCGCTGCGTTGCCATAACGCGGGAGCGAATGTGACGATCGTCTACCGACGATCGCAGTTGTCGCCGCAATCGGTGAAATACTGGTTGCTCCCCGAGATGGATACGCTGCTAAAATCCGGCAAGATTAAAAGTCATTTCGGATCGATCGTGCAGCAAATCACGCCCGAAGCTGTTCACCTGTTGCGTTGTAATGCTGAATTGGAACCGATAAGCACCGACAGCGCCACCGTTGCCGCCGACCGCGTGCTCCTGATGGTCGGGTACACGGCCGACATGCGTTTGTGCAAGATGGCCGGTGTGCGGCTCAATGGCCCGCAGCAGGTGCCGACGTTTGATCCGATCACGATGGAAAGCAATGTACCCGGGCTATACCTGGCCGGTACCGTGACCGGCGGCACGCAGGACCGTTACACGGTGTTTATTGAAAATGGTCATATTCATACTGATCGCATTGTCGCCGCCCTGAGCCATACCAAGCCCCCTGCGGACCCGCAGCCGTATGTACGGCCTGAGAGTTGATGGTCAATCCGTTCCCACGGGAGATTTCGTTTTTTTTGCCCGGGTCTGCTTGAGAAGCCAGTCATATGACTCGGGATCGTTATACGCCTCGCTGAGAGTTCCAGGGTCAGCCTTCGGTAGAACCCGCGTGACTACAGCAACCCCCGCCGAGGCCAGTGCCTCTTTCAGGGCATTGATCGCAGGATTGTCATTGATGCTCCAGCAAATGACTGCGGGCCAAATCGACAAATCAGGACCTGCTGGTGGCAGGGGCGGTAGCTTTTCGTCGGCAAGGGTGAGCCAGACGGCGGCAAACTTTCCGGGGGTGGCTGCCGCAAGTTTGTAGGCACCCACCGCTCCCCCGCGCTGCCCACCCAAATATATTTGTTGCTGATCGACCGAATACTCGCGCTGCACAAATTGCAGTAGGCACCCCAGTGCCTCCTGCATTGGCGCCCGGCCCCACCCGCCCATCCCAGGCGGACATTGCGGTGACACGATCACCAACGGCAACCGTTCTTTGAGGGCCGCATTGCCCGATGCCTCCAGCGCTGCGTCGACCCCGTGCAGAAACATGCCATCTTTCAACATACCGATAGCGCTGGTGTCATGCAGAAACAAGAGCATCGGTGCAGCGTTGTGCGAATCGTAGCCCGGCGGGAGATAAACCTCATAGGGCAGGTCGATGGTGGAATCGCCGTATTTCAGAATGTGGTGCAGGAGGTGGCGCCCCGGCTCCTTGGGCAATGGAGGATCGGGCGACGCGGTTGGATCATACGTGCCGTTGGCAAGCAATATGGGTGGATCCACTGCTTTGGTGGAAGCTTCGCTTGCCGGTGGCGTAACTGTTGCTCGCGCGATTTGCATCTCACGCTGATCTTTTTCCCCGGCGGTGAGGCGGTGATGTTGCAACAGCCACTCGTACAGCTGCGGCGACGAATAACATTGTTGCCAAATGCCGTGTCCCTCGTGCGGCAATAGGATCAGGCGATGGTCCTCTCCGGCCGCGCGCATCATTTTTGCAATCGCCAATGTACCGTCGGTGTGAACACCATCATCGGAACCGACGATTCCCAGCACGGAGGTATACCTCAATTTTTCGACTGAATCCGGCTTGGCGGTGTCGGCACAGATGGGCGCGATCGCCGCAAAGCGTGAGGGCGTGTCCAGCGCGACAAACCACGTGCCCTTGCCGCCCATGCTTAGTCCGGTCAGATAGACGCGATCCTCATCGGCATTGAGTTTTGGCAAGATCTCGTCGAGCAGTGCGGTCACCTGCTTGACCATGGAGGGTTGATCCCAGCGCTGCCCGCGTGGCGGGCATTGGGGGAAGACCCCTATGAAGGGAAATGAATCGCGTAATGCGGTTTCGTGGGGATCGATCAAATCGCGGGCCGGGCCGTGCAGATAGATACCAGACAGGTCATCGCCCCCTTCACCGGCCCCGTGCAAGAACACTAGCACCGGTGCCGGGGGCCCGGCATGCGCGGGCTTGTATCCCGCTGGCAAATACAACAGCCAAGCCATTTTTTCGGTCTTCCCACCGACTTTAGTTTGGAACTTCAGCTTGTGAAAACCGGGTTTTAGCGGCAATGGTGCTGTGGGATCGTAGGGGCTCTGCGCGGGTTTTGTCGCGCGCGTGGTCGATGGCTGGCTTGTCGCACGTTCAGTGGTTGGCACCGTCGCCGGTGGTTCTGCGAAAACAGCTGGAGACGGCGTGCAGATCGCGCCCGCTATCAAAATCACCTTCGCAATGATTCGTTTGACGATTGCAAATCCCATTATCCGACTACCCTTCGCAGGCCCGGGATTCGCTCGATAACCCATGTTGTAATCAACGCCGGAATGTAAACCAGAACCGCTGTCACCGGAATACCGATCCACACGCTGGAAAATGTTGTTGCGCTGATACCTTTGGGCCACAACGGGCCCAGGCCCTTGAGATACAGGATCTCGCGGAATGCCGGATGCACCAGGTATAGCCCCAGTGTGGCCGCAGCCCAGTTGCGTATCAGGTTTCCGCGCAAACGGCCGGCTGGCTGCTTTTTTCCAAACGTGTTGATTAGGATCACCCAACTCAGCAGTGCCATCACCACCCGGACCGGGCTGAGAAAATCGTACAGGATCATCTGCATGGATGGCGGTCCATCCAGTCGGCCACCCGGGTCGGTCGATGGAAAATGCGAGATCGTCCAGTTCGTCCCCAGCGCCAACATCAGCACTGTCAACAAAAACCCTATCCAGCAGCAGATCAAACCGCCTCGAGAAATATAGAATTCCCGCAGCAGGTAGCCGCATAGGTAATAGCCCACAAATGGCCCAAAGCGTGCGAAGGCACTGTACTCGGTATGCATGATGCAGTTCATCAGCGAATCGAGCGACGACATGCAAAGCACCAGCACAACCGTGCCGATGAGCATGGGCCGTGAAATGTGCTTTAGGAAAATGCGGAACATGGGCGTAAACGCATAGAGACCGGCGATGCGGAAAATGAAATGCAGATGTACATAGGGTTTCCCCAGGAGCAGGTTGGTCAGGGCATCTTGCACCGTGCTCCACCGCGTGAACTCGACCGAGAACCAGATAAAAAACGCCGTCCAGAAAACCAGCGGCACACCGATGCGCGCCAGTCGCTTTTTATAAAATCGCTGGGGTGATTCGGCGCGGGCCGGATCAAGCAACAGCGCGCCGCTGAGCATGATGTAGGCCGGAACCGCCCAACGCGTGGCGGCATCGACAAAGTTGAGAACATGCCAATCGGCTGACAATGGTTTGATGGAGAACAAGCTCATGTCACAGACGTGCCCGATCACCACTGCAATCGTGCCCAAAATCCGCACTGCATCCCCATAAAGCATCTGCTCGGGCTTAGACGGATCGGGTGCCAGCGGGAGCGCGGTGGCATACTGCAATGCCTGGGGCGCAGGCAGCGTTGGCGAATCGTGCAAAGTGACCACCGGTGCAATACTCAAGTCTGCCAACCTCCGGGTTTCGACGGCGCTCTAGGGTCGGTCGTCAACTACTACGCGGAACCCTGTCGCGCCGTTGCGTTCATTGTCCCTGTTGCAAGCGCGATTAGCTGATCGACAGCTTCCCGGCTCATTGTTGTATGCCCCGCCGCGGTAAACGTAGGATGCATCCGCTGGTGCACTGCTTGCTGAGGCGGTGCTTTCAAAAGGCCACGCGCTACCATCGGCTGGCGCGCCGTTGTAGTTCGGGTGATACACATCCTCGCACCATTCCGTGACGTTGCCGTGCATGTCATAAAGGCCGAAAGCATTTGGCTTGCGCCGGCCCACTGCCAGCGTTTGGATCCCATTGAAGTTTGCCTCATCGGTCGACAGGCTAGTGCCCCCGCTAAAGGGCGTTTGGGTCCCTGCGCGGCTCGCGTACTCCCATTCCGCTTCCGTCGGCAGGCGTACATGCAGGTGGGTTTTATCTGAGAGTAGCTTGCAAAACTTCTGGCAGTCGCCCCAGCTCACGCCCTCGGCGGGCAGTTGCGAATCTCCCTGATGAATCGATTGATTGCCCCCCATCACCGTTACCCATTGCCCCTGCGTCACCTCACACATACCCATGTAAAATTCATGGGCGAAGGTCACTCTATGCCGCGGGCTTTCCACCTCGTCGATGCGATCGGACTCGGAATCGGCCGACCCCATGAAGAATTCACCGGCGGGCACTCGCACCAGATCCAGATCGACATTGTTGCCAAGATGAATCGTTACCGATGAGCGATCTGCCGACCAGTCGATGGCACCCGGGGTCGGCGGACCGTTCCCGGCGTGGTGGTAGGATGATTT
>JBBSFP010000176.1:0-6133 GCA_038238625.1 Tepidisphaerales bacterium | reverse complement strand
TGATACCGGCGCTGCGGCCCCGGTGCGGATGCGGCCGCGCGGCGCGGATGATTACACGCTGGATGCGGAGATGCGTGCTGACCAGGCCCAGCGTGAGGCGGGCTGGATGCGCCAAGCTCAGGCCGGTGATCGCGCCGCCTACGGGCGCCTGGTCGGTCTTTATCAGGATCGTCTGTACAACGCCGTGCTGCGCATGCTGGGCAATGTGGATGAGGCCCGCGACGTGACGCAGGAAGCCTTCACCCGCGGGCTGATGAAGATTGATTCATTCCGAAATGATGCGTCGCCTTACACCTGGCTTTTTCGAATTGGCATGAATCTGGCCATTAGCGAATGGAGAAAACACAAACTGCATCGCACGTTTTCGCTGGATGGCTCGGCTGCCCGGTCAAGCAGTTCACTCGGCCATGATCGGCCGGTCAGATATGACGGAAGAGCAGAAGAATCAGCAACCTTGCTGGATCGGCTCCAGTCACCAGTTTCCGGAGGTTTGGCGCCCCCCGAGGAGTTGGAGCGGCGAGAGCGTGCCGAACAGGTGTTAGCGGCGCTGGGCCGTATCGATCCTGAGCACCGGTCCATCCTGGTGATGCGGGATATTGAAGGGTTTGATTATCAGCAGATTGCTGATGTTCTGGAGTTGCCCCTGGGCACGCTCAAGAGCCGATTATTTCGCGCGCGTTTGGCCTTGCGCGATGAATTGAAAAACTATATGAAGTGAGGAATGATCGCCCGTTGGATTGTTTTTGATGAGTTGTTTCTGATGAATTTCTAACCATGGCCTTGAAGCAAGAAAATTCTCCTACCGAACCCAAGCCCCCGTTAGATGCTGCTGGGCAGTTGCAGGAAGACTCCGAAGCGATGTTGTGCGCTTACCTGGAGGGCGATCTGGACGCCGATGGGCAGGCGCGCATCGAAAAGAAATTGACGGCCAACCCGCAGTATCGCGCGTTGCTGGCGGAGCTTTCGGGCGCGCGGCAGATGTTGCGCAGCCTGCCGCGCGAAGCGGCACCGCCTGAGCTGGTCGATACGCTTCAGGGGCATTTGGAACGATCGGCTTTGCTGGATGATCAGCCGCAGCCTTCAGATGCCCCGCTCCGGATTAATCGCTGGCCACAGATGATGGCAATCGCGGCCATTATTTTTTTGACTATGGGTCTGGGGCTTGTGATCTATTCGATTCTGCCCGGCCACCAGGAGCAGAATATCAGCCGTGTGGCATTGTTACCGGATTCCAACTCTATCCCGTTGCTGATTGACGATAAGGCGGAACCCCTCCCCACGACCGGCAACGGCGCGGTTGCATTGAACGACGATTGGAATTCGATCCTGTCAGAACGCACGGATATCGCTTCACGGCCGACATCTCAGCCCTCTGAAGTTGTGATCCTGGACAATCGCCGACACGTAGCGCTGGACGATGTGCGCCTTCAACGGGAATCGTTGGAACGTGCGGCACTTAAATCGGATGGGGCAACGTCCAAAATCGAGCCTGGCATGGCAGCAGACGGAAGTGCCGGGGACCTGGCGGCCAAAACCTTTAATACCGCCCAGCAGCTCCAGCCCAACCGTGCGGGCGCAGGATTTACCGATGCGGCTAATGACAAGAAGGTGCCGGCGGCTGGCGGTGGCGCTGATGCGTCCTTGCCGCTGTTAGCCGCCAACCCAGCGGTGCAAAAGGCGATTGATGACGTGGTGAGCAGTCCATGCTGGCTCGTTTTAGATACATCAGCGGTTGACCAGGTGAGCGACCAGGTGCTGCAGTATTTGAAAGACAATAATATCGGTTACCAGCGTGTGGAAAACCTGGCTGCAGTGCAATTGGCCGGGCTGGGAACCGCGATGGACCAAACTGCCAACACGCTGGCAATCGCTGACGGGGTAAAGGACAGGGACAACCGTGCATCAGCTCAAATTGCAGGCAATGGCAACAGGACGCTGGATGATGAAGAATCTAAACGGTCACAAAAGTCGGATTTGGTGCAAGGAAGAGAAACCAGCCGGGCGCGTTCGCTACCTGCCGGAGATGAAAAATCACCAAATGCCGCAGCGCTTCCTGGGGCGGCGTCCAGCGGGCAGGTGGCGATTGATTTGTCGGGCGAAAAGTCGCGAGTGCCTGCCACTGCGCCGCTCCGCACGCGATATTTCATCGCACACATGGATTCCCCACAGGCTTTTGAACTGGCGCGCCATGTTCGCCAGCTGGGTAATTCCCGCGCGGCGGCGGTCGACAATGTGGCAGTTCTCTCAGACAACGAATCGGGAACCATGAATCGCTCGCAATTGGCCCAGGGTACGCGAAATATCCTTACTCAAAAGGCAAGGGAATCTGAGGCGGAGCCGAGCCAGTTGCAGGCGGCACACACCCCCGTTCAGGAATCGACGGGAAAGCAATTGCCCCCCCCCCAGGCGGGCGTATCGCAACTTACTGCTTCTGAAGGGTTGCATAAATCCGCGACTGCCCCGATGACACCACCGATTTCTACTGATGACCTGCTTGGTTCGCCGGCCACTATGCCAGCGCTGGGCACTCCAGAAACTGTTGCCAGGCGAATGACGCAACAAAAAGACCTGTCCCAGACTCCCGCCACGGATGGGCCGATGAACGTGGTGATTGCTGTGTTTGATCGAAGCGATGCCCACGGCTACACAAACTTGCCTGCTACGACGACCGGGGCAGACAAAGACAGTGGGCTGCCTGCGCTGAATTCCCCCAAGTAATTTAGATCGACTGCTTGTCCGATCCCCATCTTTAAACCGAACCGACCCTTACGCCACCAACACCACCGAGCTATGCTGCCCCCACGTTTCCGGAGGCATTCCATGGCGGCACCGGTCATCATTGAAAACCCATTCATCCGGCTGGAAGTCTGGCCCCGGCTGGGTGGGAAAGTCTCCAGCGTCATCGATCAGCACGATCGTTTTGAACTGCTCTTCAACTACCCTGCGGAGTTGCCAGTCGATCAATCGCTTTATGACCAGCCCTATTCCGCGGGGTGGTTTGCGGGGTGGGATGAATGCTTTCCGTCGATCGCGCCCAGCCGCTATGTCGGCCGACCTTATGATCAGATCGCCGTGCCCGATCATGGGGAGGTGTGGAGCCTGCCCACCACTGCAGTTCCCACACGCGATGGGATCACCACGGTTTGGCACGGGCTTAGATTCGGCTATCGCCTGACGCGAAAATTATATCTGGTCGATGCCGAGATCGTATCGGAATACACGCTAATCAATCTCGCGCCCGCCGTATTTCGTTTCGTCTGGGCTCAACATGCTCTATTCGGTTGGGCACCCCCGATGGAACTGGAGTTCGGCGGCGATCAGGCAGCCATATTTCGCGTGCATCAAACAGGCGGGGAGGAACCTACGTTCAATTGGCCCCAGTCACCGGCTGGCGACATGGAAAAACTCAGCGAGCTACCCGAAGGCAAAACCACCAAGGTCTTTTCCATCGCACACGTCAGCCAACCCATGACGCTTCGCTATCCCGGCCGGAATCGCGGCCTGCGCATCTCCTATCACACCGAGCACGATCTTAAAACCTATTGGGGATTGATGATCAACAACCTCGGCGAAGGGGGGCAGCGACACATTTCACTCTCGCCCACCACCGGGCGCTTCGATGAAATCGACCGCGCGATCAAAGACGACTCCGCAGGCAGCGTGCAGGCACAGGGAAGGTGCGATTGGTCGGTACGCTGGAAGCTCGTCGATTTATAAAAAGGGGCAGCGCAACCGTTGGGCTTATTTTTCGAAAAACCGTTCTCAACGCACCAACCTGCGGCGCGGGAGCGTGTCTAACAATTGAAGACCATGATGGGAAGGAACAATCAGATCCGCCTATCATTAGTTGGAAAAAAGCTTGACGACACTTGAGAGGCCGGCGCAGGTGTGCTGGTAATGAAGTGATGATTTGCCGGACCCCGAGCCGCCTCTCGATAGGATTCCCCTGAAGCATCCCCCCTGAGGCAACCCCCCATGAGCCGGATGCGGGATTGAGGTCCTACCCTTCCCCCTGAAGCCCCGGACGAACCTCCCACGTCCGGGGTACTTTTTTAGACCCTCGGAACCGGGCGCGATTCTGGGTGATAGCACAGCCGCGTCAGTGTGATCTGATCAAACACCAAATAGCCGCCAACAGCCACAATCAACAGTTGAAAAAGTGGCAGTAGATGCGCGCCAAAGAGTTGTGAACAACGATAGATATTAAATACCGTTGCAATCAGCGCGAAGGCTGCGCCGAAGAGTGCTACAGCACGCATGATTCCCGGTGAACGTCGGCCCATCATCGCCACCAGCAAATTTGCGATCGATGCGACCAGCAGAGCACATCCCCCAATAAAAAACGATGAGTCGGTCCACAGGGAATGATTCTCCAGCTGCTCATAGGCCACCTCCTGGCCAGTCAGATTCCCCGTCGTCCAGTTGACCCCGGTGTGATAAATCTGCCCGCGCGTCTGCGAAAACAGATAGCTCGCATAGTTAGATCCCAGCATGATCAAGATGGCAGAGAAGATCAGTAGCACCCACACTCCAACGTAGCGGGACAGAATCTCACTGCGAACATCCTCACCAAATTGATTCTCCCGATCGGCGGGCACTGATTCCACCGCTGGCGGCAATGGGGGCTGCGGGGCTGGCAGGGGTGCATTGAGTGCCGCTCCACAATTTCCGCAGAAGCGACTGAACTGATCGACGGGTAACCCGCACTGTTTGCAAAAAGTGGCTTCGTGCTGTGGAGTCGCCCGAACCGGGAGAGCTGCCGCGCGGGTGCCCTCCTCCTGCGATGCCCCGCCCATGCGCGGAAGTTTGGACATGTCCATGCCGAAATACTACCCAGACGCAGCGCGCGTGGAAACACGCATTTCGATCTGCTCGCCCGATCTGTTTAATTCCCATTTCAGGGCCGGATGAAAAGATGAATCACCGGCCAACCAACTGCTTTATGCGCCCAGACTGCAACTGGCACCTGGGGCAAAAGTGCGTCGATCTGCCCGTCACCGTGATCCGCTCAATCGGAGTTTTGCATTTCACGCAGGGGCTGGTGGCGCGATGGTAAACCTGGTGTTTCAACTGGAAACTGCCCGGCCTGCCGGTGGAGTCCGTGTAGTCGCGCAAGGTCGAGCCCCGATGTTTAATCGCGCGGCGGAGCGTGTGTTTGATCGATTCTAAGAGCCGTTTGGTTTCAGCCAGCGAGAGATCGGCCGCATGGCGGAGAGGGTGGATGCCCGACCGAAACAGGGATTCATCCACGTATATGTTACCGAGACCCGCGATGAGGCGCTGGTCAAGGAGCGCCGATTTCACCGGGCGATGTGCTCGCGAAAGCGACACATGAAATTGCTTCGCGCGCATCGTCAATGGCTCGGGGCCCAGCCCGGTGTCTGGGCCTTGGCCGGACGAAAGCAGGAAGATACCGCCAAAGCGCCGAGGATCGCGAAAGCGAATCTGCTGGGGGTGGTCTTCTCGGGTGACTTTGTTCAGAAAAAACAGGGCATGCGTATGGGGGCGCAGCGGCGTATCTTCGCGCTCAAGGCGAAGTTGGCCGCTCATACCCAGGTGAATGTAGAACTGCGTGTCGTCGTCCAGCGTGAAGAGGATGCGCTTTCCCCGCCGGGTAAGTTCGGCGATGGTTCGGTTGGCCAATTGTCTGGGCAAGTCGTTGCCCGGGGGATGAACGATGTCGGTGCGGTTGAGCTGAATACGTGTAAATTTTCGACCGATGACCGCGTCACGCAGCGTGGTCACGACGGTTTGAACTTCAGGCAATTCCGGCATGCAACTTTCAGTGAAGTGGCGCATCAGTTTAGCACGGGCCAGCGCGCTGTGGTAAGAGTTATTGCTGCGCGCCTTGTCAGGCACCGAATGTTTTATCCTTTTTGGGAGCCGTTCATGGAGTCGAAGATCGGAATTGTTCAGCCGACGGAGACTAATCTGGCTGGCGAAGAATTGGCTGCCGTCGAGAAACTGCAGCAGGGCTACCACAACATGCGTGCCGAACTGGGGAAGATCATCGTGGGCCAGGAGGCGGTGATCGAAGAGCTCTTGATTGCGATGTTCTGCCGCGGGCACGCGCTCCTGGTGGGTGTACCGGGATTGGCCAAAACACTGCTGATTTCTACGTTAGCGCGTACGC
>JBBSFP010000175.1:0-6162 GCA_038238625.1 Tepidisphaerales bacterium | reverse complement strand
CCTCCAGCGTTTTGCCCTTGGGTGGCCAATAGCTGAAGATGCGGATGAACGGTGCCTCGAAATATTCCGCCAGCTCCACGGCAATCTTGAATCGCTCGAAGTGCTGTTCAAAAGGCTGATCCACCGGAACTTTACCAATCGGGCTGCCGATGCTGGCGACACCCATCCCATTGGATGCCAGCTTGGTTTTCACTTCCTGCCGCAGGCTGCTATCAAAATCCAGTACGTTCTTGCCGGCGACGCCACGGAGTTCAAAATGTGTGATGTCGTTTTCTCGGCAAACGCGAATCTGATCGTCGAGAACTGGCCCAATTTCATCCGCAAACGCGGCCAATTTCATCATAGGAAGCTCCTGAGTAAAAAAGGTTGATTTAACGTTACACAGCTTTCACGGATGGGGCGGGGCAATTTTGTCCAGCGTCTCCAACGGGATTGATTGCCACTTGCTGTTTTTATCCTGCCCACCTTTTTGCCATTGCTCGAAGCTCAGGTCGGGATAATCATTCATCCACGCATCTTTGTCGGTATAGATGGTTGATTTGAAAAAAGCATTTTTACCGTTGCGGAATATGTCAGCACCCTCGGCAGGGCGATCAGCACAAAACCAGATGTTGTGGTCAGCCACCAGAGTGGCGGGGAAATCCTTGCGGGCATTGTCGGCACCGTTCCATGAACCGGTGCGGAAGAGGTAGCAATTGGGTCGATTGGCCTGCAGCACGCAGTTTTCCAATTGCAGGCGGACCACCTTGTTTTCCATCGCGGGGCTTACTTTTCGAGTGTCACTGAGCAAATGAAACAACGTGCTGTCTTTCAATTTATCGCTGCCACAATCGAAAATAGTACATCCCTCGAATCGCACATCGGGAGACGCCACCACCAGGACGGCGGCGCGCGGTTCGTCAGTTAAGCCGCATCGGCGAATGATGGTATTGCGCACCGTCAGGGGGCCGGGGGTGACTTCCTGAAAGATGGCGGGGCGCGGTGAATCTTCAAACAGGCACGAATCGATCACCGTGCCAGTCGGGCCAAAATCCTGCCACAGGCTGAAACATTGGTTTCCCTTAAAACCGCAGCGTTTGATTTGAAGGTTGGTCGTGCGAGCGGCGAACCAGGCGTCTTCGACAGCACCGTCAAAAAACTTCAGGCCGGCCATGTCATGGCCCAGCAGCCACGGTCCGTACCGCCAACCGTTGTTATCAATATGACAAGAGTCGATCAGCACGTTCTGCACGCAGTGCCCGCCCCCGCCACGTTCCCCATTTCGGCTGGCGGTGCAATTCAGAAAAGTAAGGTTTTTGACCAATGTCATACCGAATCCGCAGCCGTTGTTGTCGTCGAAGGCACAGCGGTCGATCAGGATATTTCCGGCCCAGGTGGCGGTGTCCTTGGTGCCTTCACTGCGGATCGAAAGTGCGGGGTTACCTCCGATGTAGTTGCAGGAGCGCTCAAAGCGCAGGCCGCGTAAAATCAGGTTGCTGCGCCCGCGAACGAAGCACAGGGGTTTGCCATCGTCGGGCGACTTGCCGGGTGCGTAACCACGCACCGCTACCTCGATCCTGCCCCCCTTCCCGAAAGCGGGAGGCATTCCATCAGGCAGGCGCAAATAAATCTTCTCTTCGTTCTCTCGAACGGTGAATTCTCCGGGCTTTAGCTCCGATGGAGCGATGCCGGAACCGGTGGGGTCTTCGTTGCAGCGTTGGGTAAGCCGGAAATCGTTGGCGAACACCATCTCGCGCCGCAGGTTATACCGTGTCCTTGCCCCTGGAAAATACGCCTGCTCGCCGTTGAGGCGCCAGTGGTTTTTCCATGGAAAAAAGAGCAATCCGTTTTCGATTTTCTGCCAGTCGTTCACCGCGTCGGCGCCGCTGATGCTCACTTCCCCAGGATGAGTGGCTTCTAAAATCAGCAGCGCTTCACCGGGCGCAATGTCGAGGTACTCGCGGTAAACGCCAGAGTGAATCAGGATTTTTGATGGCTGAGTGGTGGCGTCTTTTAGGGCACGTTGAATCGTTTTGAACGGCTCGGCATCGGTGCCGGGGTTTGTGTCCTTGCCCGCTCCGGCATCGACATACCACATGTGGTGGGGCGTGGATTCATTAATGCTCGCCTGCCCCATGGCGACCACGGCAAAAAACAGCTGTAGCACAATTGCGGATTTCCAGGTCGTCATGCCATGGGTATACCCAGCGACACCGCCTCTGCAAAGCGCATTGCTGTTTTGACACCGCCCGGGGCGAAGTTAAAGTACCGGGTTTTGGTCTGTTGGGAGACGCATCTCGTGGAACACATGAATACCGCTATCGACAAGGCTTCGGCGCTCATCGAGGCGCTTTCCTACATCCAGCGATTCAACAACAAAAACGTTGTCGTCAAAATCGGTGGCTCGATCATGGACGACGAGGCCGCACTGTCGGACATTCTTACGGATGTGGTTTTCATGAACTACGTCGGGATGCAGCCAATCGTCATACACGGTGGCGGAAAGGCAATTAATCAGGCAATGGAAACCGCCGGACTGGTGCCACAAATGGTCCAGGGAAGGCGTTACACCGATGAGCGCACGCTCGCAATCGCCGAGCATGTGCTGTGCAATCAGATCAATCGCTTTATCGTGAACTTTATCCAAAGCCAGGGGTGCGAGGCGATGGGGTTACACTCGCTCTCAAGCAACGTCTTATTTGCCGAAAAGATGTATCTCAATGGCCCCGACGGTCGGCGGATCGATTTGGGATACGTGGGGGAGGTCAAGAGCGTCAACGCACGGCTCCTGCAATTGCTGGTGCAGGCGGATTCGATTCCCTGCATCGCCTCGATTGCCCGCGACGTGGCCGGCGGACGTTTGAACGTGAACGCCGACACCGCTGCCGGCGCAGTGGCGGCGGCGATGAAAGCCGACAAGTTCGTGCTGGTCTCTGATACCAACGGCATTCGCACGAATCCGGACGATCCTAAAAGCAATGTCGCTTCATTAACGGTAGCGCAAATCGAAGGTTTGGTTAAATCCGAAGTCATCACGCGCGGTATGCTGCCAAAGGTCGAAGCCTGCGTGCAGGCTCTACAGGCAGGGTGTGCCAAGACGCATATTATCGATGGCCGTATTCCCCATGCACTGCTGCTGGAGATTTACACCGAGGCCGGCATCGGAACGGAAATCACGCTCTAGCGCAAACCACGCAGGCGCCTCCCATGGCTCATTTCGTCTCCATCTCCGATTGCACGCCCGATCAGTTGCGGCACATGCTGAATGTGGCCGAGGTATTGAAAAAACAGTTCAAAACAACCGGTCGTAATGATCCGCTGCTGGCCGGCAAAACGCTGGCAATGATCTTCGAAAAGCCTAGCTTGCGCACGCGCGCGAGCTTCAGCGTGGCGATGAATCACCTGGGCGGCCTGGGTATGATGCTGCGCAACGAAGAAGTGGGCCTGGACGTTCGCGAACCCGCACAGGATGTAGCACGTGTGTTATCAAGCATGTGCGATGGCATCATGGCCCGCACGTTTTCACATGAGAAAGTTGTACGGCTGGCGAAATTCTCTACCGTCCCGGTGATCAACGGGTTGACGGATTACAGCCATCCCTGCCAGGCGATGGCAGATTTGATGACCGTGCAAGAGCATTTTGGAAGCCTGGCAGGCCGAACGTTGGCCTTTATCGGTGATGGCAACAACGTAGCGCGCTCACTGGCGGTGGCGTGTGGGAAATTCGGCATGCGTTTCGTGCTGGCGGGGCCACAGGCATATCAACTGGGCAGCGACGAGGTTGATCGCATCATGCAGCAGGTGCCAGAAATGGATTTTGTAACCACGGCTGATCCGCTGGAGGCTGTTCGTGAAGCCGATGTGATCTACACCGATACTTGGATCAGCATGGGCCAGGAGTCGGAAAAAGCCCAGCGGCTACAGGATTTTGCTGGTTTTAGCGTTGACGAACGATTGCTGGAAGCCGCTCCTCTGCACGCGATCGTTCTGCACTGTCTACCAGCGTACCGCGGGCTGGAGATTTCTGAAGGGGTGCTGGAGGGTCCCCGCTCGCGCGTATTTGCGCAGGCGGAAAACCGGCTGCATTTCCAAAAAGGATTGCTCGCTGTGCTCATGGCCGGGGTTTGATGGCTTCACCTGGCGATCAGGTTGCCCCAGGCGATCTGTGGACTGCCGCGCGCGCGGCGCATACGATTTAAAAAGGGTGAGTCATCCCGCTGCCGGGTGAAGTTGCTAGCGAATAGTTCCCTGATAGCAGACGTTTCCTGGAAGAAAAATGTCGGAATTTTCCGGTTGCCTTCAAAGAATTGGCGATGAGTGTTGTTGAGCGCACCACTCAACCCCGGCAGAGGCGGCGGAAATGACCGGTGCGGCAGTTAAATTGGAGCGGAACTTGCAATAGTCGAGGAATACGAGAGCAATAGGAGAACGGGTTGGCGTCTTAACAAGGCGGAGCAAAAAACCATGGCTGGTAAAAGCAATCCGATTATCTCGATCATTGATCGCAAGCTGGACTTGAGTCACTTCCGTGAGCAGCACTGGGAGGGCAGTTTCTGGGATTACCTGGATATCGTGATGGAAACGCCGACCGTCGCGCGTAATGCGTTTCAGCGAATCTACGACATGATCGTTAGCTACGGCTCGGAGCGCTATGCGCATTTCAAGCAGGATTACGTTCGCTACAACTATTTCAGTGATCCCATCGACAGCGGGGCGGATGCTATCTTCGGGCTTGAGCGTCCGCTGATGCAACTGGTAGATTTCTTCAAATCCGCGTCACAGGGGTATGGCACCGAGCGCCGGATTCTGTTGCTGCACGGCCCGGTGGGTTCTTCGAAGTCCACGATGGCCCGACTCCTTAAGAAAGGCTTGGAAAATTACTCTAAAACCGATGCAGGGCGGCTTTACACCTACTCCTGGCGCCTGCCGCATCGAGCCGGCGATTCTGCCGACATGGGCGAGCAGTATCTGGCGTGCCCCATGCACGAAGATCCGCTGCTATTGATTCCCGCCGAAGCCCGGCAGGAAGTGCTGGATACCATTAACGAAAAACTTCCGGAAGGCCGAAGGCTAAAGCTATACGGCGATGTATGCCCATTTTGCCGGAAGGTCTATGCCGATCTGTTGGATCAATATGATGGGGATTGGAAAAAGTCGATCGACCACGTGAAGGTCAAGCGCTTGATCCTTTCCGAAAAAGACCGTCGGGGCATCGGAACCTTTCAGCCCAAGGATGAAAAAAACCAGGATTCCACCGAACTCACCGGCGACATCAATTATCGCAAGATTGCCGAGTACGGATCGGATTCTGATCCACGTGCATTTAACTTCGATGGTGAACTAAACATCGCTAACCGGGGCATTGTGGAGTTTATCGAAGTGCTGAAGCTGGACGTCGCGTTCCTTTATGACCTGTTGGGCGCAAGCCAGGAACACCTGATTAAGCCCAAGAAGTTCGCGCAAACCTACATCGACGAGGTCATCTTAGGGCACACCAATGAGCCGGAATATAAGAAGCTTCAGGGCAACGAAATGATGGAAGCGTTCCGCGATCGCACGATCAAGATCGACGTTCCCTACAACGTGAGGCTCGATGATGAAATCAAAATCTACATGAAGGATTTCGGCCCGGAAAAAGTAAAGGGCATGCACATCGCTCCGCATACCATCGAGATGGCTGCGACGTGGGCCGTGCTTACGCGGCTGGCGGAACCCAAAAAAGCCGGCATCACCAAGATGCAGAAGCTCAAGCTTTACAACGGCCGCTCGATCCCCGGGTTTACCGAAGATTCCATCAAGGAGCTGCGTGAAGAGGCCCCGCGCGAAGGGATGCAGGGCATCAGCCCGCGATACATCCAGGACAAGATTTCCAACGCACTGGTGAATCACCAGGCTCAGGTGGAAAAAGCCATTAACCCGTTCATGGTGATGAACGAGTTGGAAGAGGGGCTAAGCCACCATTCGCTCATCACCGATGAGGAACTCAAGAAGGAATACAAAGAGCTACTGGCCACCGTGCGTGAAGAATACGAGGACATTCTTAAGGGCGAGGTGCAGCGCGCCATTAGCGCCGATGAAGACGCCATCAAACGCCTGGCAACCAACTACATCGAAAACGTGCGTGCCTACACGCAGCACGAGCGCGTACGCAATCGCTACACCGGTCGCGATGAAGACCCTGAT
>JBBSFP010000174.1:0-6241 GCA_038238625.1 Tepidisphaerales bacterium | reverse complement strand
GCTTCCGTGCGATGCATGATTAACTCCGGATTAGTTATGCCGGGGTGGCCACACCCGAGCCCGATACGAGCGGGCTCGGACTATTTTATGCACGGTTCTTTGGTTAGACGAAACTGGGGATGAATCAGGAGGCGTAAGAGTTCGGGCTGCAGTGGCACTGGAGACCCGGATGCAGGCGGCTCTCCACGATCAGCGTCGCCGCGCCATATCGTCCCGTGTGATCTTATTGACAGCGTTATCGAACGAATCACGCGTGGGACCACCGGAAGCGGCGGCATCTTTCTCCGCTTCATCTTTCAAATACTTGTCACGTTGGGATGTCAATTCCAAAAGTTGTTTCTGCAATTCTGAACGGCGCTCTTCCTGCTGTTTCACGAATTGCATCTGCTCCTTGATCGTCATGTCTTGCATGATCGACGGCAACTCGTCCTTCTTGAGTTCACTCAGTTTCGCCTGTCCGTTCTGCAGGTCGGTGACCAGATCGCCATTACCTTGCACAGCGCGTGCACTGTCTTTGGCGTTGTAGGCGGCACGATCAATGGCAACGCTGGCGGGAGCGATCGCCGCGAACCTTGCTTTGGCCGCTGTCGTCATTTGTTGAGCGTGATTGCCATAGATGATGGCGGTCTGGTCGATATCTCGATTGAGCGCCATGAGCTTGTCATCCACCGGTGTCGAGCGAACGACCATCCCACCATCCTGTGGCAAGCAGACGTAAGATCCCTCCGCTGACTTGGCGATTTCCTGCCACACGGGGGCGGTATCCGATTGGTTTCCACACTGTACGGTGTTGATGATCACGTTTTTCTTGATCGCATCTCTGCAAATCTCCACATACTGCTTTTCACCTTTATAATCAGTGTGCGGCGGAGCATCGCCGACCAAGAACATGATCTTCGTCACCTTGTCGTCGGCGCTCCATTTGATTTTGTTTACTCCGTCATCGAGCGCTTGGTTCACGTCCTCCGGCCCATCACCTCCTCCCTGTGCTTTGAAGGACTGAAGATTGGCAAAGACGGCATCCATATCGTCGGTGAGGTCAAAAACCTTTGTGATGTATTCATCGCCCCGATCGCGGTAGGGAACCAGGGCCACCTTCAAATGGGGCTTAGGATTTTGCGAGATAACGTTGTTGGCGATCGACCAGATTTTTGCCTTAGCACCTTCAATCAGACCGCCCATGGAGCCGGTAGTGTCGAGCACGAAACAGATTTCCACTTCGGGGCGGGCACCCGTTACTGGGCTCGCTGAGGGCGATGTTGTAGGTGATTCTGCAAACACCGGGGCAAACGAAATGCAGGTCAAGAAAATGCACAGGCAATGGGATAGATTTTTCATAAAGCTCCTTGAGTTTCCGAGTTTCCAGAACCCGAAAATTTAGTCGATGTGCCGTACTTGGTATAACGCGCCATCCAAAACGATGTCTAAGTCTTCGCCTAAAGCGAACCACTCGTTGGCCTCGGGATGGTATTTGACCAGGTCAAAGTATTCGTCGGTGCCGAACTTGATGTCCCGGGTTTTTATCGAGGTGTTGGTTTGCCAGGTTGAATCCGTCCAGGTGTCACCATTTTGATAAAACGCGCGCCCCTTGATGACGCGCGCCTGCTGCGCGTAGTTAGCGGCGACGCGATAACCACCAGGCTGTGTCGACGGGCTCGGGGCTTTTGCCAGCGCAAAACCCGCAGATTGGTCAGGTCTGGCGGCAAACTGAAATTGCTGCCCCATTTGCGCCGCCTGTTCTAGGTTCTCACCATTGCGAAGCTGCGCAAGATTTTCTGCGTTGTCGACTGCGCCTGCGCCGTTGCGCGACCGCTCATCCTTGGCTTCGCGGTCCACGCTCTTGTACATATCGTTCGTCCGCGCGGCGGTCGGTACATCCGCGCTGAGCTCGCGCATATTCTGGGCAGCCAGAGGCACATGCCGTTGATGCTCATCTTCCATGATTAAGTAGGCGGTGTAGGGGGTGACGATTCCAAATTGTCGTGCGAGCCTCGTCACTTCATCCTTCACCTCGGCAGATTCTCCGTGCAAGCGCATTTCATCCAGCAACCACCCCACCCTGCGTGTTGCCCACAACTGTGGAATAAAAGTGTGGCTCGTGTCCTTCTGGGTGAACGTCACTTCCGAGACGAATTCCTTTTTCTCACCGTTGACAGTGCCGGTAATTCAGAGGGCGGCTGATCCATGCCCGCTGTAGCGCCCGAAGGCAATCAGCATCTGCCCGTTAAATAGATCGGGGAGTTTATTCGGGTACATCTGCTGCAGCTTAATACCGGGGCTGTTGACGCTCAGTTGCAGGTTGGAGAGGACCGGCTCTTTCACCTTCGCGTAAAAGTTGCTGACCTTTAGCTCAATGTCTTCCACCGGCAGCACGTATTGGCTAAAGCCGTGGGTTCCCTCGGCAACGCGGTCCAGCAGGTGTGTATTCACATCGTTACCGATACCAAAGGTGAAGATGCGCGTCGCTGTGTCGGCATGAGTGATGTTTGCAACGATGGCGTCTTCGCTGGTTTGTCCAACAGTCGGTTGGCCATCGGTGAGGAAAACAATCACATAAGGTCGCCCATCAGTCCCATGGACGGCGGCGAGCGCTTTTTTCAGCGCCTCGTCTAGTGCCGTTCCACCCGTGGCATGGAGGTGAGTTACGAACTCGCCAGCCTTGTCGACATTTTCCTTGCTGGCGGGCTTAAGTTCGTTGAAGAGCGGCTCTACCTCAGTCGAGAATCGGATTAATTCAAAGCGGTCCTCTGGATTCAGATTGGCCAGGCAAAAAGCCAAGGCTTTTTTGGCCTGCTCGAGTTTCGGTCCGGCCATTGAGCCGCTGTTATCGAGCACAAAAGTGATGTCTTTAGGCTGCGAACTGCTCACAGTGATCTGGCCGGGAGAGGCCATCAACAGGTAATACCCATCATCCCTGTCGGCGCGGTAAGACAAGAGATTGATACCAATCGCTTTGCTGTCGCGTGTATAGAGCAGCTTGAAGTCCGTATCGGGCCGTACATTTTTCTGCTCGAATCCCACCACCACGTGTCGATCACCGTCGCGGCGCAGGTCTACCGTATGGCTGGCGCAGTAAACATTTTTTATTGCTTCCCGCGTTTTCAAATCTACTTTGATCGACACCTCGTTAAGGGGTGTGGAGCTGAATTTTTCGGTGTTCAGCGGATAGGTGTATTCAGTAAATCCCGATTCGGTATTGAGCAATTGCGTGTACTTGACCTTGATGCGTTTTCCGGAGTTGGGCTCGATCGGGAAGATGCGCACTTTGAAGGCATCGCGCCCGACATATTCAAGCAAGGCAGGATCTTTGGCTTTTCGAACGATCTCTTCATAGATGCTGCGCGCCTTGTCAGCGGCCAGCAGTTCTGCTTGCACCATCTCGCCATTGATGTCCATCACAAATTTGTCGATGTGTGCTCCCGAGGGCAGTGGGAATAGGTAGGTTCCTTCCAGACGCTGGCCGTTGGGGTTGTAAAACTCTTCGTCCACTTCGGTGGTAGCAACATCATTTTCGATGGTGACTTTCACATGATGGAACCGTACCTCAAGCGGCGCGAAGCGAAAGTGGTGGGGCACGATGGGGCCATCGGTGACTACGATGAACCCATCAGCGTGGCTGCAGGTGGGCCAAATCAGAAATCCAAAGAGCGCCAACAGCAACCAAAGTTGAGTCCCGCTAACGGTTTTGGACGGGGCATGCAGCATGTGGAGCCTCACTGAGAAGTTGAAAATTCACTGCCACGAACCCTTCGCGGCAACATGGCGATTCGACGCCTCAGTGGGGCGAAAGTTTCAAAGTTTTCCCACGCCATGAAATTTCCTGGCGAAACCAAGTAGCGAGCCGGACTTATTTGCCTTCAATTAGGAAGGCTTGGTGATTCGGTTCGCTCTGTTCTAGAATGGAGTCGTGCCGGCGAATTATCCGATCGTATTGGAAGTGAGTGATCGGCAGGTCGCGATCATCGGTGGGGGTGCGGTTGCGCTTCGCAAAGCAGAGGGGCTGATCGACGCGGGTGCTACTAAAATAAAGGTGGTGGCTCCGCTAATTCGCGATGAATTTCCACCAACGATTGAACGGGTGCATGCGGAGTATCAGCCTGCCCACCTTGCTGGAGCAACCCTGGTTTTTGCTACCACCGATTCGGCAGAGGTGAATGGTGCTGTGGTGCGAGACTGCCGTGCAAGGTCTATCCTGGTGAACCGCGCTGACGCGGATACGACGGCCGGCGATTTCGTTACTCCTGCAACGATGCGGGACGGGCCACTGCTGGTGAGTATTTCGACCGGCGGATTTGCCGCATTGGCTGCCCGCGTTCGTGACGAGTTAAAGCAACATATGGATCCGCGCTGGCGACTGCTCGCCGACGCGATGCAGGCCCTGCGCCCCATTCTGCGTCAGGTCGCGGAATTGGATGCCGAGGGGCGGCGGCTTATTTTTCTCGATTTGGTCAGCGAACCGGCGCTTTGCGCTCTGTCCGATGGCCATACCGATGGGTTATTGAACTGGCTCGCGGGGCGCTGGCCGCAGGTGCGCCACGTGATTGCCGGTAGAAATCGCTGAAACATTCACGATGCCCTCAATTGGACAAATTTACCTGTTGATATCGGCCATCCTTTGTTTTGGGGTGGCCCAGGTGGATTCGCTGTGGCGTGGGCCGGTGAATGAAACGCGTTCGCGTAAGGTGGAATTACTCTCTCTGTATGCTGGATTGGCGTTGGGGCTGGTCGTCGTGATGTGGCATCTGGTGGAGCGCGGCAACTGGATGCCCCTTGACGACAACTTTGAAGCCCTCACCTGGCTAGGGCTTTTACTAGCGGGGTTTGTTCTTTATCTACGCGGGAAGCATTCGCTAGGCGTGCTCGATTGGTTTCTGCTGCCCTGGGCCATACTGCTGCTGATAGCCGCTGCGATTTTCGGTCGAAGCCACTATCACGATTACACTGATACCACCAGCGCTTGGATGACGGTGCACCTGTTTACGGTATACGGCGGGGTGGTCGCGTTCGCGCTCGCCGGAGCGGGGGGAGCGATGTACTTGTTCGCCAGCCGTCGATTGCGCGCCAAGATTATGCAGCCCGGCACGCCCATGGGAAGCCTCGAACGGCTCGAACGGTCGTCAATCATGGCCGTCCGGCTGGGATTTGTGCTTCTTACTATGGGCCTCATCAGCGGGACCGTCATGATTTTGAATCGCGAGGGGCATACGCGCCTCGGCGAACATTGGCTGGCGAATCCGAAGGTAGTGATGGCGCTGTGCGTTTGGGTGGTTTATGCCATCGTGTTGCAGGGGCCGATTTGGCCCAGCTTCCGCGGCCGACGAACCGCCGTGCTGACGCTGGTGGGTTTGCTATTGATGATCGGTACCGTAATTTTTGTGCAGTTGATGCCCCTGCATTGATTGAATTCTGCATGCAGCGCCTTTTGCTTTTCGGTCTGAACCACACCACAGCGCCGCTGGAAGTGCGCGAGCGACTGGTCTTTAATTTTGTGCAGCGCGGCATGGCGTTGGAGGCGCTCAATCAGGCGTTTCCGCAGGCCCAGGCCGTCTTGCTTTCCACATGCAATCGGGTCGAGCTGTATGTCTGCCGCGCAGTGCATGATCGCCCGCGCGCCGAAGAAATCGGGCCCTTTCTGGCGGCGCTGCGCGGCATCAGCGCCGAGCAATTCGCACGCGAATTACAACCGCACACCTACCACAAAACCCACCGCGCGGCGGCCGAGCACTTGTTCACCGTGGCCAGTTCGCTCGATTCGATGGTCTTGGGCGAGACCCAGATTCTGGGTCAGGTGCGCGATGCCTACGAAGCCGCGCGGACCCACGGTTTAGCGTCGCCGCTGCTTAACACGCTATTCCAGCGCGCCCTGGCCGTCGGCAAACTAGTGATGTCGCAGACTGCATTGGGCGATGGACGCCTGAGCGTGGCGAGTGTCGCAGTTGACTACGCGCGGCGGATTTTTGAAAGCTTCTCGGACAAAACCGTCCTCACATTGGGGGCCGGCAAAATGACCACGCTGGTGCTTCAGCACATCGCCGCCCTCGGGCCCGGACGCCTGCTGGTTTGCAATCGCGATGCCGAAAGAGCACGGCTGCTGGCCCAGCGCTTTGGAGGCCAGGCCGCGCCGCTGGAGCGCCTTGCTGAGCATCTTGTGGCCGCTGACATTGTTATCAGTTCCACCGGTGCCCAGAGGCCTCTAATCACGCGGGAACTGTTTGATGGCTTGCGTAAGGCGCGGCGCAAT
>JBBSFP010000173.1:0-6326 GCA_038238625.1 Tepidisphaerales bacterium | reverse complement strand
TTTACCCTGCGCCCGACGCGGATCAGGCAAGTCCGCGAAGTGCTCCTGAATCGAATTGGCCATCCCTGACCTCCCAACGCCCGCTCCGCAGGCGTGAAAAGTCATCAATCTAACAGTTTACGGGAGAATGCGGTTGCCCTGCATAACCCCCCTGGCCCAAAGGGTTCGGCTTTCCACGCTCTGCCAAAGCGCGTAGAATCCGCTGGTTTCCCGCACATTGCCCCTGGAGTCGTAAATCGAATGCAGATCCGGAATTTCTCCATTGTCGCCCACATCGATCACGGGAAGAGCACGCTCTCCGATCGCCTGCTCATGCATTCCGGGGCGATCACCGGCCGTGAATTTCAAAATCAGATCCTCGACGATATGGACCTCGAGCGCGAGCGCGGCATCACCATCAAGGCATCGGCCGTCACCATGTTCCATGAACATCATGGCGAAACGTTCATGCTCAACTTCATCGACACGCCTGGGCATGTCGATTTCCACTACGAAGTGCAAAAAGCACTGCAGGCGTGCGAAGGGGCGATCCTCGTGGTCGATTCCACGCAGGGGGTGCAGGCCCAGACCGTCGCCAATGCCTATGCCGCCATCGAAGCGGGGCTGGAGATCATCCCTGTCATCAACAAAATTGACCTCCCCAGCGCCGATCCTGTCGCTGTCGCCGAGGAAATCGAGCAGGTGCTGGGCTTCGCGGCCGAAGATGCGATTCTCGTCTCCGCCAAGTCGGGATTGGGAATTGCCGAGCTGATGACCAAGCTTTGCGATCAGCTCCCCCCCCCGCGTGGAAATCCCGATGCCCCTACCCGCGCCCTGATTTTCGACAGCATCTACGATGACTATCGCGGGGTCATTACCTATGTGCGCGTGGTCGATGGCGTGCTGAAAAAGGGGCAGCGCATTCGCCTGATGGGGGCCGGCAAGGTCTATCAGATTACGGATGTCGGAAAGTTGATGCCGCGCCCTAAACAGGTGGCGCAGATTGGCTGTGGCGAAGTGGGATTCGTGGTGGCGGCGATCAAGGATCTGCACGACATCCGCATCGGTGACACGGTGACCGATGCCGACCAGCCTGCCACCGAAGCGCTACCCGGATACAAGCCGATCCAGCAGATGGTTTACTGCGATTTTTATCCATCGGGTAAGACGCAATACGATGAGCTTCGCGATGCGATGGATCGCCTGTCGCTCAACGATTCGAGCTTCAGCTTCGAGCCGGAAAATAATGACGCCCTGGGCTTTGGTTTCCGCTGCGGATTCCTGGGTTTGCTGCACATGGAAATCATCCAGGAACGCCTGGAACGCGAGTTCAATATTGAAGTGGTTCAGACAGCACCCACGGTTACCTACGAGATCAAAACCACCGATGGCGGGGTGCAGCGGATCGATTCGCCCAGCGAACTGCCCAGCCCCACGTATGTTGAAGAAATCCGCGAACCGTTCATCCTGATGAACCTGATTCTGCCCGCCGACGGCGTGGGCGCGATGATGAAGCTGTGCGAAGAGCGCCGCGGCATTTATAAAAAAACCGAGTATATCGGCGCTACCCGTGTGATCCTGGTTTACGAGCTCCCGCTCGCCGAAGTGATTTACGATTTTTATGATCGGCTGAAGAGCGCCACGCGCGGCTATGGCACGATGGACTACGATTTCATTGGCTTTCGCGTGGGCGATCTGGTGCGGGTCGACATCCTGGTGAACGCCGACCACGTGGATGCCCTGAGCATGATTGTGCATCGTGATTATGCCGAGGCGCGGGGTAGAAAATTGCTGGTGCGGCTTAAAGAAGAGATCGACCGCCACCTTTTTGAGATCCCGTTGCAGGCCGCCATCGGTGGCAAAGTGATTGCGCGCGAAACCATCAAGTCGGTGGGTAAAAACGTCACTGCCAAGTGCTATGGTGGTGACGTAACGCGTAAACGCAAGCTGCTGGAAAAGCAAAAAGAAGGTAAAAAACGCATGAAACGCGTGGGCAGTGTGGACATTCCGCAGGAAGCGTTCATGGCTATCCTGGAAAGCGGAGATTAAACCACCGACCCATGCCTGGGCGTTTGAAACCATGCACGTCGCCCCCGCTTACAACGCGCTGTGGAAGCAGCTGGGTCTTACATCCCAGAGTATTTTTACCGATCCGCGCATTGATGTTTGGCGCGATTTGCCCGAGCGCCAAAACGCCACGCTCGATTTTCAACATGAGCTTCAATCGGGCCGGTTTCACATCAAGCGTTACCTTCAACCGGGGCAGGCCGAGCCTGAAGCGCGCGGGATCGCGCTGCTGATCGAAAACCAGATTCCCACCGTGCCACTGGTCGCCTGGGATGTGCTACCCGATGGCAGGGGTTATGTGGTCAGCGAAGATTTGTACGGCTACACCGCGGCGGACAAGCTGATTCAAGAGGGCGTTCCATTTGAACGGCTGCTGGAACCAACCGCCCGCCTGGCGGCCCGGCTGCACGCGGCCGGTCTGCATCATTGCGACTTGTATCTTTGCCACTTCTTTGCACACGTTACGATTGCGGAGGTGAAGCTGGCGCTGATCGATGCCGGGCGAGTGCGGCGGCTGCCGGGCCGGCTGATGCGCTGGCGCTGGATCACCAAGGATCTGGCTCAATTCCGATACAGCACTTATGCGTTACCAATCACCGATGAGCAGCGCGAACGGTGGTTGCGCAACTATGCCGATGCCCGCGACACCAACCTGTGGCTTCTACATCGAATGATCCGCCAAAAGACGATCGCCATTGCGCGACACGATCGGCGATTGCGTGTAAGACAGCCCGATCGTAACGTCTCCATCCCGCGGGTAGAGCGATGAACGTTGCGCTGGTGATTTTTCGGTCCGATCCCACGCGCGGTGGGGCCGAACGCTACACCCAGGATTTAGCTTCCGCGCTGGATCGGCGCGGCGTGCGTTGCACGATTTTGTCATCCGATGGCTCCACAAAATTCGACGCTCATGGATTCACGCGCCTGGCGCGGTATGCGCGTTTCTGCCAATCGTTGGAAGCGCACCTGCAACACCAGCAATATGACATCGTGCACGCGATGCTGCCGGTGACGCGTTGCGATGTTTACCATCCGCACGCGGGTTTGGCCGTGCGCCCGCGCGCCAAATTGCTGCAATTCAAACGACGACGTTTTGCGGCAGTGGAGGAGCAGTTAATCAATTCCCCCCGGCCACCGGTGGTCCTGTGTTTGTCGCAGTATGTGAAAAACCAGGTGCAGCTCGCCTATCCAGCGCTGAGCGATGCAAAGCGGGTCACACTGTTCAATGGGGTTGATCTGAAACGCTTTGATCCGGCCGGGCCGACTGCGGTTCGCCAGCGGTTCGCAATCGGTGCCGATCGGGTGGTGGGGCTGATCATTGCGCAGGATTTTGCGCGCAAGGGCCTGGCCCAGGCCATCAAAGCGCTGGCGGGGGTCGATCCGCGCCTGCTGCTGGTGGTGGTGGGGAAGGAAAATCCTGCCGCCTATGCGGCTGAAGCGCGGCGGCTGGGTGTTGATCAGCGTGTGATCTTTGCCGGGCCGACGAACGATCCCCGATCGTTTTATAAAACCGCCGATTTTTTTGTGCTCCCCACACGCCACGATCCGTGCAGCCTGGTGGTGCTCGAAAGCCTGACGATGGGCGTTCCGGTGATCAGCACGCAACAGAATGGTGCCTGCGAGGCAATGACCGATGGGGTTCACGGGTTCGTTCTGCCGGATGGGCAGGATTTGAACATCCTAAAGCAGGCGTACCAGGCCATGTTGGATGATGCCCGACGCCGGGCGATGAGCCATGCCTGCTTCACGCTGCGCGCGTCTCTCTCCGATGAGGTCCATGTGCAGACCCTGCTGGGGGTCTACGAGGAAATCAAAGCCGGCGCAGGTGGAATCCGCCGTCCACGTTGAGCACTTCCCCGGTGCTGAAATCCAGATGCCCGCGCGCGATGGCCACCACGGCTTGTGCAACGTCTTGAGGCTTGCCCCACCGCTTAATCGGCGTGAGGTCCTGCTCTAAAATCAGTTTGTCGTATTTGGCTTTCACGGGGCCTGTCATGTCGGTCTCGATAATACCGGGGCGGATTTCGTAGACGTTGATTCCATGTTCGGCCAGTCGCGCTGCATAGAGCTGGGTCATCATCCCCAGCCCGGCCTTGGCGATGCAATAATCGCCCCGGTTGATGCTGGCGGTGTAGGCGCTGATCGACGAGATGGTGACGATGCGCGGTTTAACACTGGGATCGGTTTTCACCTGTTCGATCATCCATCGGGCGACTAACTGCGTCAGGAAATAGGGGCCTTTGAGATTGATGTTGATCAGGCGATCAAAACTTGCTTCGTTGGCGTCGAGAATGTCGGCGCGTACCTCCGGAGCCACCCCGGCATTGTTCACCAGCAGGTCGATGCGGCCAAAGGTTTGCAGCGTTTGTTCAAATAGCCTCTGGCGATCGGCAGCCAGGGCAATGTCGCCTTGCACCGGGTGGGCGCGACCGCCGAGCTTTTCCACCTCGGCACTGGCCTCTTGTGCGGCGGCGGCGTTGCGAGCGTAGTTGATAACTACGGAAAATTTTTCCGCGGCCAGCGCCAGCGCGATCCCCTTGCCGATCCCGCGCGACCCGCCGGTGACAATCGCTACCCGTGCCGCCATGAATGCTCCTTAAAAACCTGCAAGCTCCCCTTCGATTACGGGGAGTCATGATACTATCATTGCCTGCTTTGTGAGGAGAATCAGAGATGTCGTTGCCTTTGGATTCAGCACCGCGGCGGTTGTACATGGACAATGCGGCTACCAGCTTTCCCAAGCCGGTGGCGGTGCTGGAAGCCATGACAACCTATGCTACCGAGATCGGCGCCAGCGCCGGCCGCGGTGGCTATGCAGAAGCGATAGCGGCGGCGCAGATCGTCAGCGATTGCCGAAGCCGGTTGTGCCGGTTGTTTAACGGCGAAAAACCGGAGCATTTTGTATTCACGCTGAATTGCACGGACGCGCTGAACATCGCGCTCAAGGGATTAATTGACCCGTCCAAGGGCGGGCATGTCATCTGCTCTCAGACCGATCACAATTCCATTTTGCGGCCGCTATCGGCGATGGCGAGCTACGGATGGGTTACGCAAACGCGTTTATCAGTGCATCCGAAGACCGGGTTGATCGATCTGGACGAGCTTCGTAAGGCATTTCGGCCGGATACGCGGCTGGTTGCCGTGACCCACGTAAGCAATGTCACGGGCGCTGTGCATCCCATGCGGGAGATTGCAAAAATCGCCCATGAGCACGGGGTGCCGATCGTTGTAGATGCCGCGCAGTCGGCGGGGCATGTGCCGCTGGATTTGCAGTTGGATGATGTGGATTTGATGGCCGCGCCCGGGCACAAAGCGCTTTTAGGCCCATCCGGAACGGGCTTTTTATATGTGCGGCCGGGGCTGGAAAAACGTGTGCGCCCCCTGCGCGAGGGGGGCACCGGTTCAATCAGCGAAGAGGATCGCCAGCCCGATTTCATGCCCGACCGTTTTGAAACCGGGAGCCTCAACGCCATCGGTATTGCCGGTTTAAGCGCGGGCGTGCAGTGGGTGCTGAATCAGTCGGTAAGCAAGTTGGCATCACACGATCTGAGCTTGATGAGTACGTTCATCGAAGGCGTGGGTGATATTCGCGGATTGGAATTTTTCGGCCCTCAGGGGGTGAAGGATCGCGCGGGGGTTTTCACGTTGCGGATCCAGGGGATTGATCCGCTCGAATTAAGCGTGCTGCTCGAAAGCCAATTCGGAATCCTGACGCGTTCGGGATTGCATTGTGCCCCGTTGCTGCACCGGGCGCTGGGAACGATTGAAAAGGGCGGGGCCACGCGGCTGAGTTTTGGGGCTTTTTTGAGTGAGCAGGATGTCAGCTATGCGACCGATGCGCTCGCGGAAATCGCCAGCCAATGCGGCAGCCCCCATTCACTGGCAAAATAAAACCAGCCGACAATCAGTAGACATCTACAAATCAGCAGACGACTTCATAGGCCAGGGGATACATGATCAAATCGGGGCGGACGAGGTGCAGCTTCCGCAGACGGACTTCGGGGACGAAGTGTGCGCTTGCAGTCGGGGCGGCAGGGATGAGGGCGGACTCGGGCGTACTGGCAGCCGTCGGCTGGGAGGTTGTGCTCATGGCACAGGTGGGGATGATCGCGATGGCCGACAAAACCAGGGAAAGACGCACGGGGTAACGCATAAGCAGAGAGTACCCCGCATCGGCACGGTGGCCAACATAAATTTTTTCAAGTAACAATCGCCGTTGCCGAGGGGGTCAAGCTGGGGGTTTGATCCCGACCTTTCGGGAATGAACGCACAACAAGTGG
>JBBSFP010000172.1:0-6333 GCA_038238625.1 Tepidisphaerales bacterium | reverse complement strand
GGGCAGGTGCGCTGATCGCATGGGGAAGAAACCACTGCTGACCATAGCGGCCCTGGGGCTGGTACCCGTGGGCGCGGGATGGTGTTTTGTAGGCCCGACGATGCCGTGGCTGGGATATGTGCTGGCCGCCGCCGGGGCCGCACTGTGGGTTGGCGTGGAGGTGGCCAACTTCAACATCGTGCTGGAAATGGCGGAGGGGAAGAATGCCGGTGCCAGCGGCAGCAGCTATGTGGCCGTGAACACCGTGATCATCAATGTGGCGGCGTGCGCAGGATGCCTGCTGTGGGGTCAAAGCGCCCAGGCGCTGGGCACCCGGACCTTCAGCTTCGGCGGCAGGTCGTTCAACTATTTTCATGTGCTTTTCCTCGCCAGCGCAGCTCTGCGGCTGGTGGCTGCCGTGGTATTTTTGCCCGGCATCCGCGAACCGGCTGCGCGCTCGACCCGCGAGACCCTGCAATTCGTAACCACTAACCTCTATAACAATTTGTTTAATGGTATCTGGCTGTCGATGAAGTGGATCAAGTTTGCCGGGAATGGGCGGGACAAGCGCCGTGATGAACAACCGACGCGCAGGTGATTCGATGACGGATGAGAAACAGCAGGACGACGACGCACCCCCCGAGCCATCGACGCGGCTGGTGGAGGGTGTCGATTACTACGTGGATGAAGGCCGCTGGGTGTTTACTGCCGGGTTTTTACGAAGGCGGGGGACATGCTGTAATTCGGGGTGTCGCCATTGCCCGTATCGGAACGATGCCGTGGAGGCTGCACCCCGCTAATGACTGCCATCGGCGGCAGCGTGATGATCGGATTGCGTATGGCGCAAAACGCGCAGAACGTACCAGGGGGTCCAGAAGCCGCAGCGTGCTACCACGGCGATCACACTTCCCAGCACGATGCCCCAGAGGCCCATTTTCAGGGGTACTGCAAAGAGGTAACTGAGAATTACATTTGCGAAGCCGGCAATCAACACGCTGATACTGAAGTCGCGAACCTTTCCCATCGCCAACAGAACCGAGCGGCCGACGGCGCTGCTACCGCCGACGACAGTGTGCAAAAGAATCAGCGGTAAAACGGCGAGGGTGAGTGGCAAATCCCTTCGCAGCCAGGCATGCAATAACCACGGGGCGATTGCCCAGACCAGCAGCGCGCCGATAAGCAGGAGGGCGGTGGTGCCCAGCGTGCCGGTGATGTAATACCGTCGGAGAGCGGCGGGTTGTCGATCGGCGTGGGCGATCGCCGCACGGGGCAACAAGATCGCTGCGGTGCCGCTCACCAGCAGCAGGAGGCCGGAATCAATCTGCACCGCTGGCGTATACACAGCCACCCATGTTGGATCAAGAAACCGATTGATTAAGATGAAATCGGTGGGGGCATATAAGAAATCTGCGAACTGCGCGATCGCCACCAGGAGACCGAATTTCAGCAGGCCAACCACCAGCGGTTTTGGCGGAGCACCCAGTCCAATACCCGAGCCCAGCAATGGCCGCACGACCAGCACTCTGCGCAGCAGGATATAGCCACTAGCGATGGCAAACGCGGTAGCGACCAAGGCGATTCTTTGTCCGGGGCCAACCGATGGATTCAGTCGTGGCAACAGCAACACGCCGGTCATGCTCAGAACGATCCACAGGATTTCCCCCTGCATGACAATGAGGTTATCGCGAAAGAGTTGCCCGGATGTTTGAATGACTGCGCTGGACGGTTCACTCAGGATTCGCAGCAGCATTCCCATCCCCATCGCAGCAACGACCAGCGGCATCTGAAAGCGGAACTCTAAGGGCACGCTGTGGATGAACCGAAAAAAGACGGCATAGGCGACTACAAGAAAAAGCCCCACCAGCGCCCCGCTTCGGGCGATTTTTTGGCCGGCACGGTAGACCATCCCCATTTCGTGCTGTCGCTGAGCCAGTTGGCGAATCATCGCGGGGCCCAGCCCCAGGGCGGAGTAGGCCAGCAATCCAATGCTGCCGCGCACCAGAGCCAACATGGCGAATTCCGCTTGATCGGCGGTGCGAAAGAGCAGCGCCGTGAGAATGATCCAACTCCCCGCGCGCGCCCCGGCGGCGAGGTAGGCGCTGATCAAATCACGTGATAAAGCAGAAAATCGCATGTCGCATCTATGGCTTCCCTGCTTCAGTGTGAGCCGCAGCGGCTTATCGCTGCGAGGCCGGCGTGACCATGATCGTGGTGGGGTTTGTGCCCGCCCTCACGTCATGGACGTGCGTTGACCCTTGCGGAGAATCCTTGGGATGGATGTAATCCCACGTCCACCACACCACGCCGCCGATGATCAGTAGCAAACCCAAGACCTGCCAGAGATTGAATGCTTTCATGGGTCCTTTTCCGCTTCTTTGGTTCAGGCTGCGGCCGCATGTCGTGTTGTCAATGGCAAGGAAGGGAACCGATCATCGGAACCATCGATTGCCGCGGCGAGGCTTCCCGGTCGCAAAGCCCGGGCGATTAACAGCCCCGCGATTCCGCTCAGCAGCAGTACGGTGATGTTCACACGCGTTGTGGCCGCAAACCTGGGGTTGATGAATAACCATACGAACAACATCATCCACAGTCGAGGCAACCAGCGATCGGCGAGGGGTTGCGACAGGCCGTTGCCAACCCGCGGGCCATGAATCGCCATTTCCCGGCCCAGCAACACCGCCGCGGTCGACAGCAGCAACAGATCATAATCGAAATAAAAGGGCATGAGCAGCGGCATGGCCACCACGGCGGCAGCGATGAGGCGATCGGTGAGAATCTGTTTTTGCCAAATGGAATGCGTCTGGTGTTTCTGTTTCCAGACAGCCGCGATCACTGCGAGCAGTCCACACGCCAGCACCATCATGGAGACGGTGCTCAGAAAGGTCATCCAGAAAGTCGGTTCCCCAGCCGCCTTGCCCTGCAGGAGCAATCGCCAAAATGCCTTGATGGTTACGTGGCGATCCCACAGGTAGGCGTGCTCGATCTGCATGAAATGCACGTTGGCCGGCAGGGCCGCCAGGTAGGCGCTAAGCGTTCCCGGGAGGGTGATGACATTGATGGTCAGCAACGAAAGTCCAGTGATGGCAGCACCCGCTGCGGCACGCGGGCCCAGATCGATGAGCATTACGGCAGCGACCACCGCCCCCAACTGCGGCTTGTAGAACAACAGCCCTGCGAGCAGTCCGGCCATGTATCCCCGCCGCGCCCGCCATGCGGTGATGGTCGCGCTCAGCAACAACAGCGAGATGAAGGTGTTTTGCCCATGGCTGATCCCCTGCACAAACGGCATCGAAAAAACGATGAGCAAAGGCGCCAGGCCCCACACCCGCCAACTGGGGATTTGCCCGGTGCGCGGGTTGGGCGCGCGGAGGATGCGGGTGAGCAACACCAGCGCCCCCGCCATCGCCACCAGGTTTACCGACATCCACACGCGAACGGCATCGTGATAAGGCAGCCCCGCCAGCGGTACGAATACCCACGCGTAAAACGGCGGGTTCCACCACGGCCCGATCCCTTTACCGGTATCCAGCTGCGATTCCATTCCCAGCGATCGTTCGATGTTGGCGACCGCATCGATGTTATAGAGCTGATCGGCGTGTCCCTCGCGCACCAGCTTGCCGGCAGAGTAAAACGCGGTGAAATCATGCCCAATCATGTTCATCGTCAGGGCACGTTCTGATGGGATGCACAGGTTCCCCACAACGATCGTGGTCAGGAAAACCGCCACTGCGAACCCACCCAACCACAACCTGCCGCGCAACGGTCGATTGAAAAAATCTCGGAACAGGCGCATGGCCTGTTCATCGGCAATCGGGCCCGTGCCGGGCCAAGGTGTTTTGGTTGAATACGTCAGGGCTTCAGGGAAACCGGCTCCAGATCGGTGGCTTCAAATAACATGTGCAGCGCATGTTTCCCAGTACCGTAATAGTTTTCCAGTAGACCAATCGACCGGAATCCGAAACTCTTGTAGAGCGCAATGGCCGGGGTGTTGTGGGTTTCGACTTCCAGGTAGATGCGTCGGACGCCACGCTGTTTTAGCGAATCAACGAGTTGTTCCATCAACCGACGACGGATCTTTTGGCCGCGGGCGCTGGGGTGCACGGCAAGGCTATAGATGCGGCCGGAGGTGGCGCTTTTGTGGCGGCGGACCAAGGCGATGCCTTCGCCGATGATCTGGCTGGATTGCTCAGCCACGAAAAACAAGGCGCTGGGTCGACCCTGCAGATAGTTCAACTGCCGCTTGGTTAAACAGTGGGCGCTGAAACAGCTCTGTTCGAGCTCGACGGCCGCAGGCAAATCTTCTTTGCGGGCGGGGCGGAGATCAGCGGGAATAATGCCGAATGGAATGGCGGGCAACGGAGCGCTCCTGTCGGCTGCACCCGCGGCGCAGCAAACCGGCGCACTTTGGGCGATGGCGTATTTTTGCAGCAGCTTCACGGGGCGATAGCTCAGTTTCGTCCATGCCAGCGTTTGCAGGCCCCAATCATCACCGACGTTCACGAGAGGCAGTTGGCTCCAGTAGCGCTGACAAAAATCGCTGAATATGAACTGCGCAAGGCCCTTCACCTGCAGGTGAGTTTTTTCGATAACGATACTGCTTTGCCGGGCGCTGAGCGTTTCTCCGAAGGTGAACCCGCGCAGGGCATCGTCCACATAGACGACCATGCCAAGCAGGCCGAGTTCGGGCGCGTGGGAAAGCGTGAGTTCGGTCGCCAGCAATTCTTTCTGGCGTTTGCGGGCGCTGACCGGGCCGTCCTCGGCATGGGCGCAATCCTGATGGTTTTGCCACGATCGCAAGAGCGAGAGGCAATCGTCGCGATGGCGGGCAGCGTCATAGTGTTCGACGCGGTGCGCATAGTTTCGCAAAAACCGGTTTTTAGCCTGGCGCTTGCTGGCCAGATCGCCCCCGGCCAGGTCAATCATGCGATGTACATCGTACACATAATCGTTGCCCATCGGCTTCACATCGAGGCGGGAGTGGTCGAATCGAGCCAGGAGTTCTTCGCTGGCGTACTCGATTTTGCTGCGCCCGGCGGCGCCGTGGGCGGCGTTGTAGTCATCCATGATGTCGAAGGCATCGCGTAGCGCGCGGTCGCCGGCACCATTGCCCGCGGAATCACCGATGGGGGGCATGAGGAGGGTCAGGTCGCCCGTGCCGTTGGCGAAAACACAGAGGTGTCCCTCGATAACCTTCCAAAGTATGCGCAGAGAATTGCGCCAAGTGAAAAGCTGCGAGAAAGTGTAATCAGACAGAGGTTCGGCCAGGGAACGGAAATAAGGGGTCAGTGTGGCCTGATCGGTCAACTCGACCGGCCGCAGGCCGCGGCTCGAAATAGGGTCATCGTCCATAAAAGTGACGGTTTCCTCCATCATCGAGCGGTGTATCCTTCGGCCTCCAAGCCAAAAGAACCGGATTCACCGCGCCGCATGATCATGCGGAGGTGTATTGCAAGACCGGTGCCGCCCTTTCCCATTGACAACATCCACCATACCAAGGGTAGGGTGAGAACGCGATAAATATATCGGCCACGACAAGGGGTTGATACGAGAGATTCGGGGCCGCCTCAAATAAATTTTACTTTTTACTACGGATTTTATCAGACAGCGATCGGGTCTGCCGGTCATGCAGGCCGTTCAAAAAACATCAACATCTTGTAAGGACGGAGCGGGGTTGCGGACAGCAGACCCCCATTAGTGGGATTTAGCGATGCCAACAAAAACGCGACTCGGGGTACTTAAGGCAATTCAGATTTGGATGCGATAGCGGCATTTTTGGGTTTCCCCGCGCGAACGCAGCGGATGCCCTTCAGGCAAGGTCACAATTTCCACCAACGTTCCGCCGAGGCGCTCGCAGGTGCGCCGGGATGGAATGTTGTCGGGGTTGCAGGTGATCCAGAGCGGTTGCAGGCCGTGACGGCGAGCGAGGCCAAACAGTAGCCGACAGGAACGCTCCGCAAAATGGGCCCCCCGGTGCTGCGGGAAAACCCGGTAGCCAACGTGGCCATAATGGCGTTCGGTCTCGATCGAATGGCTGATGCGCAAATTCAGGCTGCCCACCATCATCCGCGGCGTAGCGGGATCGATCGTGTGGAGCCGCATCCAGAAGTGATACGTGGGGAGTTCACCCTCGGCGACCATGGGAATTTCCATCCCGTTGGGCGCCTGCCGCAGGAACGACTGTGTTTCACGCATAATGCGGTGGGCGGTTTCCTCGTGCTCACGATCGCGCGGAGGGTCGGGGTATAGCGAGCCTCGCACCCATTCATCCAACAGGGCGGCGGAGGGTCGGACCAACTCCAGATCCCTGTCAACCAGCGGGCCTGGGTCGAGAAAGGTAAAGCCTGTGGGGCGGGC
>JBBSFP010000171.1:0-6336 GCA_038238625.1 Tepidisphaerales bacterium | reverse complement strand
GCTGGGCACGGTGCTGCTGCTGACGGCGTACATCATCCTCTTCGCCGCCGGCATCGAGATCGCTGCCGGCACGCGCGAGCCTTTTGGGCGCCTGCTGGCGGTCGGGGTCGTGGCGATGTTCGCCGGGCAGGCATTTTTGAACCTGATGGTTGCCACGCGCTTGATGCCGGTAACGGGGATCACCCTCCCCTTTGTGAGTTATGGCGGGTCAAGCCTGCTGGCAAGCTTCATCGCTGCCGCGCTGCTACTAAACATTGGCTACCACCGGCCCCTGGTAATGGCAAACGATTCATTCGAGTTTGACTGAGGAGGTTGGTCGAGTGGTGCTCCGGATCCATTGGGCTCGGTATATAGGCTTATAGATCGGGACCAATTTAGTATTCTCAACTATCCCACCTTGTCGGTCCCTCCCAATCTTGCGACCCTTCTTGACGACTTCTTAACACAAGTTCAATTAGAGTCCCTAAAGCTATATCGGATCATGCGTTAAGCCGCACATCGCGAATGTTAAGGTTCATCCATCCTTAATCTGAAACCACTTCCCCCTTAGCACGATCAGCCTAAAAACACACACGCCGCTGGGAAATCGTAGCCCAGCCCATTGCTTAAACAGCTTTTTTCGAAGGAGAATTCCATGAATCGCATGCTTAAACTACTCACCGGCACAGCCATTGTAGCTGGCGGATTTTTCGTCTCGGCTGCCCAGGCTGAAACCAAGCTGCAGGGGGGCGGCGCTTCGTTCCCGGCTCCGATTTATCAGCGCTGGGTCACCGAATATCAAAAGCAGCATCCTGATGTGAAGATCGATTACCAGGCCATTGGTTCGGGTGGCGGGATCAAAAACATTACCGAAAAGACTTTCGATTTCGCCGGTTCAGATGCACCCTTGAACAAAAAGCAGATCGAGGCCCTCGGTGGTGCCGACAAGATCATAGAAATTCCCAGCGTCGCTGGCGCAGTGGTGTTGGCGTTCAACATCGCCGATTTTTCCGGCGATCTCAAACTCGATGGCCCGACCCTCGCCCTCATTTTCCAAGGGAAAATCAGCAATTGGAATGACCCGAAGATTAAAGCCCTCAACCCCGATGCAAAGTTGCCTGACCTGGCGATCACTCCCGCCCATCGCAGCGACGGCAGTGGTACCACGTTCGTCTTCACGAGCTACCTGGGGACCCAGAGCGAGGATTTTAAGAACACCATTGGCGCAGCCGCGCAGGTCGAATGGCCCAAGGGACAGTTGGGTGGCCAGCAAAATCCGGGCGTGACCCAGATTGTCAAAAGCACCAACGGCGGGATCGGGTATGTCGAGCTCGCATACGCCATTCAGAACCACCTGCCGATGGCATTGTTGAAGAATAAAGACGGCAATTTCATCAAGGCCAGTCCTGAGAGCGTGACCCTCGCCGGTGAAGCCGCCGCCAAGGATATCAAGGGAAACATCCTGGCTGTTGAGCTTTGGAATCAGCCGGGCGAAAAGGTTTATCCCATCTCGGCGTTCACCTACATCATTGCCTACAAAGATCTGAACAACTTCAAGGGCAAAGATCAGGCGGCGGCATTTGTTGAGTTCCTGAAGTGGGCCGTCACCGATGGTCAGAAGCTCGCTCCGCAACTTGATTATGCCGGGCTCGAACAGTCCGTGCAGGATAAAGATCTTGCGGCGATCAAAGAGCTGACCTTCAAGGGCGAAAAGCTGGGTCAGTAACCGTAGATCGTTTTCTTTGAAGCGTCGCGGATGGCCGTGGTTGAAATGTGATGCGGAGCGGAACGTTTGTGCTTTCACTGATCGACAAGGTCAACGTGAGAATATGAGCCAATCCACGATCCCAGATTCAACCACGGCCGTCGGCCCGCGCACGCAACCGCCGCCACCGCGCCTCGATTATGGCCATGCCCCCCCGTCGGCAGTGGGGGACACGGTATTCAGCGTTCTGTGTCATGGTGCCGCGTCCATCGTGATCTTAATGCTGGTCTCTCTAATTGTTGTGCTGGTGTACGCGGCCTGGCCCAGTGTGACTCGGTTTGGAAGTCAGTTTCTGACCCGATCAACCTGGGTTCCCAACGAAGTCCCCGCGCGGGATGCGAACGATCATCTCATTCGTGATTCCGATGGCGAACTGGTGATGGCCCCCCCCCGGTTTGGAGCGCTGCCGGTGATCTATGGAACGGGCGTTAGCTCGGGTCTGGCGCTGGTGTTCGCGGTGCCCTTAAGCCTGGGAGCGGCACTCTTCCTGGTGCGCATCGCTCCGACCCTTAAATCCAGTTCGGTCAAGGCGGGCATCTTTGGGATTCTGCTCTGCCTGGTCCTGCCTCGATGGCTCGGCAGCCTTGCGCCCCCCAGCGTAGCAGGTGCATGGATGCAGCTGTTGGGATTTGTCATGGCCGTGGCACTAATGGCTGTGCTGGTTCGTGTGGCCGCGCGCCAAGTTCCCCGAACCGTAAAGGGCCGACTTCCCTTTGAAATTCCCCTGCACGTCCTGTACCTGCCATTGATGGCGACCGTTTTGCACGGGTTTGGCACAAGCTGGTTGGCGGCATGGATCTCTGCCGGAATCTTCAGCGCTTTGGTGGTTTGGATTGCTCCCGCCGTCGGTGCGGTTTCTTCGTTTCTTATTGAATTTTTAGCCGCCATCCCGAGCATCGCCTACGGGTTGTGGGGCATCTTCGTGCTGCAGCCAATTCTGGCGAGTCATATCGAACCGGGCATGCGCAGTTTCGTTGATCAATTACCCAAAAATCCAGTATCCTGGTTACCGCATTTATCGGCATTGTTCTATGACAGCCACGGCACCAAACTTTCCCTGGCGGGTCGTGACCTGTTCTGCGCCAGCCTGATTCTGGCGATCATGATTTTGCCAATTATCACGGCGGTGGGCCGCGACGTGCTGCGTGCGGTGCCCCGCACCCAGATTGAAGGCAGCCTGGCGCTGGGTGCCACCTGGTGGCAAAGCTGTAAAGGCATGTTGCGTTACAGTCGCAGCGGACTGTTTGGTGCGATCATGCTAGGGCTTGCCCGGGCCGCCGGTGAGACCATGGCGGTGGCCATGGTGATCGGTAACACCGCCAAGATCAGCGTCTCCCCTTTTCAATCAGCGCAAACGATGGCCAGTCTTCTGGCCAACGAATTCGCCGAGGCCAACGACGATCTTCATCGCTCGGCACTCATCGAAGTGGCGTTGCTGCTGCTGGTGATGTCGCTGCTGTTCAATGTGATAGCGCGTTATCTGGTCGTCGGCGGCGGTTCGCGGTCGGCAGCTTCCGCGTGATGTAAACCGGTATTGAATGCAGTTCCGCTTCGGAGTCAAACGATCATGGCCATCAAGGCAGCCAACCCGATTACGCAGGCTTACAGCAAGGTCATGTACTTTCTGTGCATCTCGTTTGCCGTTGTGATCATCGGGGCGCTGCTAGTGGTAACCGGGTACCTGGTATCGATCGGTGTCGGTTCGCTGAGCTGGGAATTTTTCAGCAGCGGTCCCGTGCCTGATCTGAACGATCCACACTTCCCAGGCGGAATGAAAAACGGTCTCGTGGGGACCGCCATTCTCATCGGTTTGTCGAGCATCGTGGGAATACCCATCGGTATCTTGTGCGGTATTTTCCTGGCCGAATATGGCTCCAATTCCTGGTTAACCACGCCCGTGCGATTCCTGGCGGACGTGCTGACGGGCGTGCCGAGCATCGTCGTCGGAATCCTGTGGTATGAACTGGTGGTGCGTCCCGTGGGTCATTACAACGGTTGGGCCGGGGCCCTGGCGCTCGCATTCATCATGATCCCCATCATCGCGCGTACCACTGAGGAAATGCTGCTGCTGGTCCCCAAAAGCTATCGAGAGGCGGCAGTCGCGCTTGGGGCGAGCAAGTCGCGCACTATCACCGGCGTCGTCATTCCCGCAGCAACCGGTAGCTTAATCACTGGCGTGATGCTGGGCATCGCGCGCGTGGCTGGTGAAACTGCGCCGCTGCTATTCACCGCACTGGGCAGCCGCTTTCTGACAGTTAACCCCAACGAGCCTTTCCCGTCACTTACCAAGCAGATTTACGAGTACGCCATGACGCCTTGGCGCGCCCAAAACCAGCTGGCATGGGCGGGGATTCTAGTTCTCATCGCATTGATATTTGTTTTGAACGTTGCCATTCGCCTGGTGGTTCGTCCCAAGCGATTCGGATGAAAACAATGGCTTAATAAGCGGGTGCGATGGCCAGCCACCCAACGAACGTGGATCGATGACGTTGGAGAATTTCATGTTCACAGATACAAAAAATGACACGATTGGATCAACGGGAATAGCAACCTCATCCCCGGCCATGGCCGCGATGCCGGCCGCCGTCCCCACCGTCGGTGCTGCTACCGGTCAATCGGAATCCAACACCAGGTCACCTGCCAAGGGTGAGCCCGGAGGCTTTTCCGTCAACATCCCCGCCAACACCGAAACCCATCCTGAGATTGCCGCAGAGCCCCACGCCCTGCGCGTGGAAAATTTCAATCTTTACTACACCAAGCATCACGCCCTGCACAATGTCAACATGAAGATCGCCGCCAAAAAGGTGACCGCTCTGATTGGTCCCTCCGGCTGCGGCAAGTCGACGTTGCTGCGCAGCATGAATCGCCTCAACGACCTGGTGGATGGCGTGCGGGTTGAAGGGGAAATGTATTTTGATAATGAGCCCATTTATGCCCGCAAGGTGAATGTAATTCAGTTGCGTAAGCGCATGGGCATGGTGTTTCAGAAGCCCAATCCATTTCCCATGTCGATTTTTGACAACGTGGTGTACGGGTTACGAATTGCCGGCGTGCGTCATCGATCGCAACTGGATGAGATATGCGAACGTTCCCTGCGCGGTGCCGCCTTGTGGGAAGAGGTTAAAGATCGTCTGCACACCAGCGCGATGGGAATGTCCGGTGGGCAGCAACAGCGCTTGTGCATTGCCCGCGCCATTGCCGCCGATCCTGAAGTGCTGCTGATGGATGAGCCCTGCTCGGCGCTGGATCCGATCGCCACCGCCAAGGTGGAAGAACTGATTCACCAGCTTCGCGGCAAATACACGGTTGTGATCGTCACGCACAACATGCAGCAGGCGGGGCGCTGCAGCGATTACACGGCATTCATGTATCTGGGGCGGTTGGTTGAATACGGCCCCACGAACAGTATTTTCGTGACGCCGCACCTTAAGGAAACCGAAGCGTACGTAACCGGCCGCTTTGGTTGATTGAAGCGCGTTACGGATGATCCGCTTGGATGATTGGCGAAGGAGGCCAGGTATGCGTCATTTTGAAGAATTGCTGGGCGAGCTACTGCAACGCGTGGTGCTGATGGGCACCACGACCGAAGAAATGATCCGCATGGCCGTGCGCATCCTGCTGGAGCGCAATGAAGGCCTGGCGACCAAAGTGATGGCGATGGAGCAGCAGGTCAACGCTTTACAACTGGAAGTCGACGACAAAGCCGTGAAGTTCACCGCGCTGCAGCAGCCAGTCGCCAGCGATGCCCGCTTTCTCTTTATGGCGTCCCGCATCGGCGGTGAATTGGAGCGCATCGCTGACCAGGCGATTAACATTTCGCAAAACGCGCACTATGTGCTGCAGGGCACCCCTCTCAAGCCGATGGTCGATGTGCCCATCATGGCTGATATGGCGCTACGAATGGTGCGTGATTCCATCAGTGCCATGATCAAGCGGGACGTGTCATTGGCTGAGCGCGTGATCGAAGATGAGAAACGGGTGGATGCGTTTCGTGACCAGATTTTCCGCACGCTGTTGACTTATATGATGGCTGATCCGGGCACGATTCAGCGGGCCCTTTCACTGATCCTGATCACGCGTAACCTGGAGCGCATGGGCGATCACGCCACTAACATTGCCGAGGAAGTGATCTACTGGGTGCAGGGGCGCGACATTCGCCACAGCAAGCCGCACTCTGCGGAATTTCCTTCAGGAGCGACGTCGGAGTCATCACAAGGCGTGCCAGGTTCGATGCCCGAAAATTACTCCGCAACTGCTCAGGGCATGGTTCCAAACGGTAACTCGGTTCCAAACGGTAACAATGATCTGAACACCACCGCACGCGGAACGAGCGGACAAACTTCAGCCACGGAATCGGGCGATGGATTTATCGGTGGTGGCAACCGGTAAAGCGTCGGTGCAGGTTTCGCGGGTTGTGAATTGCCTGGATGGGCGGAAAAAACATATGAGCGCCAAAGCCGTTTTAGTGATCGATGACGAACGCGACCTCGTGGAGATGGTCCGTTATAATCTCGACAAGGAGGGGTTCGATGTTATCGCCGCCTCCGACGGCCAATCAGGCCTCGAGATCGCCACCAAGCATCGCCCCGACG
>JBBSFP010000170.1:0-6354 GCA_038238625.1 Tepidisphaerales bacterium | reverse complement strand
TTCTGTGGCGTGCATTTTATGGCGGAAAGTGCCGACATCCTTACCCCCGAGCCGGTGCGGGTGATTCTCCCCGATTTGGGTGCCGGGTGCTCCATGGCCGATATGGCCAACCTTGAACAAACCGAAGAATGCTGGCATCAGCTGCGTGAAACGTGCCCCGGGCAGACGATCGTACCGATCACCTACGTAAACTCCACCGCAGCCATCAAGGCGTTTGTGGGCGAACATGGCGGATCGGCGTGCACTTCCAGCAATTGCCGAACGGTGCTTCAGTGGGCCTTGCATTCGCCTGACATTGTAGATTTGGTACCGGGTGCACGGCGTAAAGTGCTCTTCTTCCCGGACCAGCACTTAGGTCGCAACACCGCCCATGCGATGGGCTATGCAATGGACCGCATGATCGTGTGGGATCCCAACGAAAACCTGGGTGGGCACGTTGCCGATCAGGTGCAGGAAGCCGATTTCGTGCTTTGGAAAGGGCACTGCTCGGTGCATCAGCTTTTCCGACCTGAACATGTCGATCAGGCCCGCGCCAAATATCCGAAGATGAAGGTAATCGTGCACCCCGAGTGCCATTGGCAGGTGGTGGAGAAAGCCGACTTGGTGGGGTCAACTTCGTTTATCGTCAAGCAGATTGAAAGTGCCCCGCCCGGCAGCCAATGGGCTGTTGGGACGGAGGTGCACCTGATTAATCGGCTGGCCCAGCGTTATCCCGAGCAAAAAATCATTGTGCTCAGTGATTGCCAATGCCTTTGCACGACGATGTATCGCATTGATTTACCGCACTTGTGCTGGGTGCTGGAAAACCTGGTTGCCGGGAAAGTGGTGAACGAGATTTCCGTCGATGCGCCTACACGCCGCTGGGCCACGGTGGCGCTGCAGCGAATGCTGGACCTGGTGCGCGCCGAAACTGCCGCCCAAGAATGACCAGACGTTTTATTTGGCTTTTAGATTCACGGTAATCGCGCGCTCGTGCCCCTCGCGCAAAATCACCAGGGTCGTTGGCCCGGTTCGGCCCGATAGCGCAAGGGCGAACGAGGGAATATCCCCCACCGGATCGAGCACATTTTGACCCTTTCGGTCTGCCTGAAAACCCAGGATCAAATCTCCAACTTGCAGACCACCTTCCGCGGCGAAGGAATGATCGGCGACGCTTTTGACCTGCAATGCCGGTCGACTGCCCAGGGCTGGCCATGATTGCCGCAGCGGGCTGTCCGCCATCACCACGGCGATGCCGATCCCGAGCGTTGCCCGCTTCACTATGCCGTTGTCAATCAACTGCTGGGCGACAGGGCGACAAGCGGCACCGGTCAGGAATTCCCCGTAGTGGGCAAAGCCCATCACCGTTCCATCGGGGGCCATCACCACGCCATAGTCTTGCTGACCACCGGTCCACACCACCAACCGCGCGCTGCCATTGTTGGGTTGCAGCAGCAACACCAGCGCGCCGCTTGCAGGGCGCTGGTCGGCGAGCGCCAGGGGTCGCGCCCGTAGCTGCGCCGGCGGATTCGCCAGTTGCAGGATGGTGATCCCGCTGGGTTTATCGGAAGCTACAAAATTCGCGGCCACGGGCGGTGCATCCCCAAAAGCCACGCGTGCCGGGGCGGCTTCAAAGTCATTTTTTTCCAGCCACATCGGAATCAGAATGTGCCCGGCATCGTCCAGCAAGAGGGCCAGATTGTTGGGCGCGAAGTTCTCTGTGGGACGAAGATTCACTCGCACTTCCCCAGAAGGATCTGCAGGGCTTCCCCCAGGATTCCCGCCGGTTTGAATTTGAATCTGGGTCCCGCCTTGCGAACGCAGAATGACATCAGGTCCCATCCGGGTCATGTTCCAGCCAACCGTGGAGCCGGTGGGTGATTCATCGGAAGCCTCTTTAGTACGGTTTCGCTCGACGATCGGCAGCGCTGCAATCGCCGCCACGTTGCCGGCGGGGTTTGTGGCACTGCTGATCGTTGGGCGCACCGGCCCCCCGGCGGCCAACTGATCGCGAACCGCCTGGTCAAGGTTAGACCATTTGCCGGCGGGGTTGTCCTCGTTTGCCAACGCCTTTTGCCAGCGTGGCGTCGGTAGCTGCACCCGGGCGATGCCGGTTTGTGATTCGCGGTACAGTGCCTGCAACTCGTAGTCGATCTGCATCAACAACGGGTGAACGATTGTAAGGTTGTCGGCTTGCGGAAGAAGCCCGGGCAGCGGATCCCCAGCGCGCTTCGGCACCGACTGCGCAGCAGACTCAGTAGCGGGCGCCGCGGTGGGTTCCGCCGCGCGTAACAAGTCGGTGCCCATCGCCCACGCCAGCACACTGGCAATGCTGACGATGCGTTTGAAGATCAATTGGGTTGTCTGTCGGCGTTTCAAAACCCTCACCTGTCATTCAGAATTGTGCTGCAACCACCATCGCACGGCCTTCGCCAACTTCTTGTTGCACATGCTGCCAACGTTCGACGTCGTGGGCGAATTTCTGGGCATCATCGGGTGATGTGAATCGCTGCACGGCAGTCACGTTTCCCCGGTCATCGGTGAGTGACACTTGATAGATGGTCTGCACAAGCGTGTCGGTTGAGCGCGGCAGCGGACCAGCTTCGGAAGCACGCCACTGGTGGCCCGATACAAAACACACCACGCACGCCGCCGCTGCCAAACTCCACCGGACCCACTGGCTGCGCAGCGCCTGGGCAATCGAGAAGCGTTGCGTTCCCGTCGCACGCCTCGATTGCGAATCCGCCCCTGCCGACGGTCTGGCGGACGTAGTTAGCATCGCCCGCATCGGTAAAAGCGCCAGCGTGCGCTGGACAAAACCATCCGATTGCGCGGGTGTCGGCTCCGCCATAGATAGCACTGCCACACGCAGCTCTCGCTGTGCTTCGGCATGGTCCAGATAAGGCTTAATCTCCGCCCGCTGGCGCAGCGCCTGCGCATCGTCGCCAGTCAACTGGCCATCGAGCAACGCCTCGACGCGTTGCTGATCCTGGTCTGTCAGGTGTTGCATCGGATGACTTCTATCTGTCGGTCTCTGGCCTGCTTGGGCCGGCCAAATCTTTGAGTCGTTCGGCCAATTGTTTTCGACCACGGTGCAGCCACGTCTTTACCTGGGGAATGCTGCACCCCAAAACCTCGGCAATCTGCACGTAGGACATGTCCTCATATTCGCAGAGCACCAGCGCCGATCGAAAGTGATCGGGCAGCGCGGAGATCGCCTGCCGCACACGCTGCACAGTCTCACGTTCGATCATTCCCGCAGCCGGCCCATCGTCACTCGTCGGGGGGCGCTCGGGATGATCATCCGCCACCACACTCATGCGCGGTGAACGTAATAGTCGCAGGGCTTCGTTGACCACCGATCGCCGCATCAGCCCGCCGGGTTCCCGCCAGTCATATCGGGCCCGATGTTCAAACAAATTGACGATGGCCTGCTGAACGACGTCCTCGGCTGCAGCGCGGGTCCCTACGATGGATCGGGCAATCCCCAGCAATCGCCCCGAATGCATTCGCACCGCCCGTTCAAAGAGTGCATCGGTAGACATGGCGTCCAACGACGGGTCAGGTTCCCTCGCCGCGGGACGTTCATTCATGGGATGCAAACTCCGTATCCTGTTGTGAAAACCATGGACTTCATGCGCCGCAGCCCCGTGGAGTTGCAAAAGAACACCGCGATGCGATTGCCACGGCGGGCATGATCCGGCGGCCGGGAGTCCCAGCTTTGATATTCTGTCAATTCACCGATAGCCAGACCCTGCCTGTTCAGGTTACTTTGCTCACTGAATTTTGCCAAAGGATTTTCCATGACGATGTCACAGATTCCACGCCGTCGACTCGGTAGAACCGGCCCGCCCCTCTTCCCAATCGGATTAGGCTGCATGGGCATGAGCGAGTTCTATGGCGATGCCGATGATGAAAACTCCATTAAGGTGATTCATCACGCGATTGATAAAGGGGTGAATTTCTTAGACACCGCCGACATGTACGGCATCGGCCGCAACGAGACGCTGGTGGGTCGCGCCATCGCCGGTCGGCGCGATCGTGTGGTGCTGGCGACGAAGTTTGGAAACATGCGCAGCGATGCGGGTGAATTTCTAGGCGTCAACGGCAAGCCCGACTACGTGCACAAAGCGTGTGATCTGAGCCTCAGGCGTCTGGGCGTGGATCACATCGATTTGTACTACCAGCATCGCGTCGACAAGCAGACACCGATTGAAGAAACCGTGGGCGCGATGGCGGAGCTGGTGCGCGCGGGCAAGGTGCGGCTGCTGGGTTTATCCGAAGCATCACCCAACACCATCCGCCGCGCGGCAAAGGTGCACCCCATCGCCGCATTGCAGACGGAGTATTCTCTTTGGAGCCGGGAACCGGAGGCTGAGTTGTTACCGACGTGCCGGGCGCTCGGGATCACCTTCGTCGCCTACAGCCCTCTGGGCAGGGGCTTCCTCACCGGGCGATTCAAATCTCCCGCCGACTTTGAAAAGGGCGATTACAGGCCCAACTCGCCGCGATTTCAAGGGGAGAACTTCCAGAGGAATCTGGACTTGGTGAACAAAATCCAGCAACTGGCCACCGCCAAAAGCTGCACCGCGAGCCAATTGGCCCTGGCATGGGTCATGGCCCAGGGGGATGAGATCGTTCCGATCCCCGGAACCAAGAAGCTGCACTTCCTTAACGAAAATCTCGCCGCCGCGGAGGTCAAACTCACCGCCGCGGATTTGAGCGAAATCGAGGCGATGATCCCCGCCGACATGGTGGTTGGCGAGCGCTACCCGGAGCGCACGATGCAGGGGATTGACCGAAGCTGAGGCGCGGCTTTTGCACATGCTTCGATTTATGGGGCGCATGTCAGGCGCTTCAGGGTCCGTCTCATCATTCTTTTTAACTCCCAGGAGTCTTCCATGACCGCTGCTTCACGTTATTGCTCATTCGCGTTCTTGCTGGTCGCAATATTGTTCGTATCCCAACCAGCCACATTTGCGGCGGATGGTGACAACTCGTCCGGCAAGGCAAGTGTCGTGGACCAGGCGTTCATGAACAAGGCCTGGATCATCAACACCGCCGAAATTGCCCTGGGTCACCTGGCTCAAGACAAAGCATCCAACGCGGACGTGAAGGCGTTTGGCAATCACATGATTGACGAGCACACCACGGCCAACACCCAGCTCGCCCAACTGGCTCAGCAACAGCAGGCAGCCCTGCCCAAGGAGTTGGACCAGGAACATCAGGAGATGAAAAACAAACTGTCCAAGCTCAGCGGAGCCGAATTCGATAAGGAATATATGAATGGCATGATCATGGGCCACCAAAAAGCTCTGGCTGCGTTTGAAGCAGAAGCCAAGAACGATTCAGCCGCCGGCAAATGGGCCGCGGACATGGTGCCGCACCTCAAGGAACACCTGCAAATGGCTGTGAAGGCCGGAAAGACAGTGGGTGCATCAGCTGCCAACGAACAAGATCACATGGGCAAATGAGAAGTCTGTTCGCCGGTGCAGATCGGCCGCGGGCATCTGCACCGCCACGAGAATCGCACTCTTCCGGCTCCCGATCGATGATCGGGAGCCTTTTTTGTCATATGTAGATAGCGCCAATAGCGTCGGGCCGTAAGCTGCAACCGAGAAATGCCTAATTGCTTACGGCCCTTCGGTGGTTCCATTTAATCGCAATTATTTTTAGTTTGACCTGAGCCCGTCTTTAAGTCAGAATTTTGCGTCCCTGGTTAAGCCTGATGGCTTTTTGCCATCGAGTTTGCCTTCCCTGATAAATAGGGCATCTTGTTTACATTCCGGTGTCGCGCCGCATCCGAGCGCACGCTCCTTGAATATCGAAAGGTTTTCCGATGTCTATCCGCGTCAATGTCAAACGCTCGATCCCTGCCTCGCAATTGCAACGGGCTGTAACGTCGACATTTGAAAGCCTCGAAATTCGCCGCATGCTGTCAGCCGATGTGCTGACGTACCACAACGACCTCGGCAGCACTGGGCTCAACAGCGGCGAAACGCAGTTGACACCCACCAACGTCAAGACGGGCACATTCGGAAAGGTTTACTCTGATACGCTCGATGGGCAGGTCTACGCGCAGCCGTTGGTGAAAGCGGGGGTCACTATTTCCAATGGCGTGAACACCACCAACGGTGCCACGGGTTTGCATGATGTGGTTTTTGTTGCGACCGAGCATGATTCAATATACGCCATTGATTCCGGCACCGCGGGCGGGGCGATTTTGTGGAAGCGATCATTCCTGGATATCACCAACCCTGCGGGCAATCAGAACAACACGCTGGGCGCTTCGTCCATCACGTCCGAACCCAGTGGCGACACCGGGTCAGGCGATATCTCACCCGAAATAGGTATCACCGGAACCCCCGTCATTGA